>JALHON010000047.1 GCA_022842985.1 Acidobacteriota bacterium
ACCAGCGAGTGCACCGGCGCGCTGCGCGAAGGCAGGGGCCGCGGCGGCGAGGCACGCGCCCGCGATGACGAGGCGGGCGCGCGTGTGCCAGGAAGAACGTGCGGGTCTGGACATGCGGCCATTGTAGTGGCCGCCCTGCCTCAGGACATGAGCGCGCGGTGAACGATCCGTGATCGAGCGGTTAGCGGCCGCCGAGGAACTTGCCGAGCATGCCGGCCACGTCGTCCACGACCGAGCCGTCGCGGTCGCGGTCGAGCATCGGCGTCAGCATGTCGAGCAGCCCGCCGCCCGCAGCACCGGCGCCGAGGTTGGCGCCGAGTCCGCCGGGCAGCCCCGCCGGAGCCCCGCCCGCCCGCTTCGCCATCGCGCCCATGACCATGGCGGCAACGACCGGGAGCATCTTCTTCATGATGTCGGGCCCGACGCCGGTCGATGCGGCGGCCTGCGCGGCCACCTGGCGGCTGACGTCCTTGCTGCCGAGGATGTGGCCGAGGATCCCGTTGCCGTCGGCCACGGTCTCCGGCCGCGTAAGCGACCCGAGGTCGTCGAGATAGCTGCCGTGACGGCCGCCCGACAGAGCCTTCGTCAGGCCTTCGAGGCCGCCTTCGCGTGTGGCGTTCTTCGCCAGACCGGCCGCCAGCGCCGGCACGAGCGCCGAGAGCGCCGCGCTGGCCTGGTCGTCGCCGAGGCCGAACTGCTGACCGAGCTGCTTGACGGCGCCGCCGCCCTGGGCCGCCATGAGGGCTTCGAGGATGTTCATGTGGGTGCCCCGTGCTTAGGACGACTGTTCCGGCGTGTCGTCGTCGCCGTCGTTCTCGTCGTCGTTGAGGTCGGAGAGATCATCCCCCCACGGATTGGCCTGCGGCCCGGGCACGATGCCGGCGATGTCCGGGTCGATACCCGGAGGCGCATCGGGCGAGTTGGCGCGGCGCTCGCGCGCGTCGGCCCGCTTCTGCGTCTTCTGCTTCTGCCGATCCTGTCGAGCGCGCTCACGGTCGCGCTTACTGCGGGGACGTCCCTGGAACATGCAACACTCCGATGCGCGCCGGCGGGGGGCAGACCGCGCGCGCCAGCTCCACGAAGCGTGGAACCGCCGCCGCGATCTTATCAGTCCTGATGCCCCCGCGCCGGTCGATCACCGGCGCGGCGAAAACGATGGGATAGGATCGGCGGCGTGCCGTCCGCCCGCGTCGTCCCCCGACGGACCGTGCTGCGTTCGCTCGCCGCCGGTCTCGTCTTCGCCCCCGGCGGGCTCGCGCCTTCCCTCGAACCCGCCTGGATGTGGTCCGGCGCGGTCACGGCCACCTCGGCCACGCTGCTTGCGGCCTTCACCGGCCGCCTGCCGGCCACACCCGTGCTGCTGGTGGATACGGGCCGCGCTCTGGCCGGCGCCCGCCGCGTCGAGGGCCGCGCCACGGCGGCACCGTCACGCCGCCGGGCCGACCGCATCGTCGTCGAGTACCGCCTCGAAGGGCTGCGGCCCGACACGGAGTACTTCACCGGCTTCGACGCCGCCAGCGGCACCCGCGCCCGCCTGCGGACGTTCGGCCGCGGGCCGTTCAGCTTCACCGTAGCGTTTGCGTCCTGTGCCGGCGGCACACGTCCGGTGCCCATGTCGCACGTCTCGAACAGCCGCGTCTTCGACGCCATCGGCGCGCTCGATCCGCACCTGTTCATCCACATGGGCGACCTGCACTACTACAACATCAACGGCCCGGCCCGGTTCGGCGACGTGCTGCTCGAGCGCTTCCGCCGCGGCCTCGACCGCGTGCTGTCGCAGGAGCACCAGGCGCTCTTCTACCGCCGTACGCCGATCGCCTACGTGTGGGACGACCACGACTACGGCCCCGACGACGCCGACGCCCGCTCGTCCACACGCCAGGCGGCGCGCCGCTACTACGGCGTCGACGTCCCCCACTACCCGCTGCCGCTCGCGCCGCTCGACGACGGCCCGATCGCGCAGGTCTTCGACGTGGGCCGCGTGCGCTTCCTGATGACCGACATGCGCTCGGAACGCCTGCCCCCGGCCGGCGAGATGCTCGGCGCGCGGCAGAAGGCATGGCTGCTCGGCGAACTCGAGCGGGCCGCCGCCGACCGCGTGCCACTCGTCGCGTGGGTGAATCCGGTGCCGTGGATTACAGCCGACGGCGATGCCGACGGCTGGGGCCGCTACGCGGCGGAGCGGCGCGAGATCGGCCAGCGCATCAGCGCCCTCGGTCTCGGCCCGCGGCTCGTGATGCTGAGCGGCGATGCCCACATGCTGGCCTTCGACGACGGCCGCCACAACCCCAACGGCGGCTTCGTCGTGGCGCAGGCGGCGCCGCTCGACCGGTTCGTGCGGCCGAAGGGCGGCCCGTACTCGCACGAGCCGCCACAGCAGAAGAACGGCCAGTTCGCGACGCTGCAGGTGGAAGACACCGGCACGCGGCTGACGGCGACCCTGCAGGGCTACCGGTATCTCGGCAGCGGCAGGGCCGCGCCGGTGCGGGAGACGCGGCTGCGGCTCGAGTGCGTGGGCGATCGCTGCACGCTCGTGCCGTAGACCGGCGGGCGGCGCGCTCAGGCGCCGGCGTTCTTCGCGGCGACGAAGTCCACGAGCGCGTCGAGCCGGTGCACGCGCGGACAGTCGGCATCGTCGTAGAGCGCGGCGATGTCGAAGAGCACGGCCTCGGCCAGCCCGGCGGCCCGGGCACCGGCGACGTCGATGTGGAAGAAGTCGCCGACGTGCACCGTGGACGCCGCCGCGGCGCCACTTTCCGCGAGCGCGAGGTGGAAGAGGCGCGGGTCGGGCTTCTCGACGCCGAAGTGATGCGAGTCGAGGATGACGTCGACGTGCGGCGTCAGGCCCACGCGATCGAACATCGCGTGCAGACGGCCGTTGGCGTTCGATACGACCACCAGGCGCACATCGAGCGCGCGCAGGCCGTGCAGCATCGGCACGACATCGTCCGGCACGTGCTCCCACACGTTGTGCACGTCGTGGTAGGCGCGTACTTCGGCGAGCGCCTCGCTCGCCGCCGGCGTCGACGCGTCGAGCCCGGCGTGGCGCAGCACCGACTCGAAGTAGATCCAGCCGCGCTGCCGGTCGTCGGTGCGCGCCATGAGGGCGGCGAGATCCATCTCGCGCTTGGCGTGCGGTTCGGCCGCCGTGAGCGCCCCGGTGGTCGTCGCCACTCCGCGCCGCGTCAGCGCCTCGGCGACACGCGCCCAGTTCGGATGCACCAGCACGCCGCCGGCATCAAGGAACACGGTCTCGATCGCGCGTGGGGAGCGGGACGTCATGGGCGGATGATGGCGCGTACGTCACCGCGCACGCCCGCGAGGTCGACCGGCGGATCACCGGCCGGCAGCGACCGGTGGTATTCGACCATCGGCCGGTCGTCGGTGAGCAGCGGCCCGGCGCCGACGAAGGCCCGCAGTTCGTCCGGTCCGGCGACGTACCACGAGGTCAGCGTCTCGAAGCTGTCGAGCCCGACCTCGTCGAGCGCGAGCCGCGTCTCGGGCCGCGCCCGCTTGGCATCCACGAGCGCCGGTGAGATCGTGAGCGGCGTCACCGACCCCACCATCAACTGCCCATCGAACCAGAGCGTCGTGTGCGGAAAGACGTCGAGGAAAGTCCGCATGATGAGCTTGTACTGCGAGTCCGGGCGGTGGCCGATCCACTGCAGCGCCAGGCCGCCCTCGGCGAGTGCGTCGCGCACGAGCGTGAAGTACTCGCGCGAGTAGAGATTGCCGGCGCCGGCGTGAATCGGCTGGATGAGGTCCGCCGTGGCCACGTCGAAGCGGTCGCGCGTGCGGGCGAGGAAGTTGCGGCCGTCGTCGACGCGCAACGTCACGTTGTTCTTGTGGAGCACGTCGTAGTTGACGTGGCGGAAGAACTCCGCGCCCTTGCGCACGCTGTCCGAGAGCTCGACCACCTGCACGCGGGTGTCGTGCTGGCTCACCGCCCCGGGCGTGGCGCCACCGCCGAGGCCGACGACGAGTGAACGGGCCGGATTCGGGTGCAGCACCATCGGCAGGTGGCCGATGAGGCGGTGCAGCCGCACCATGTCAGGCCCGTCCGAGGCCTGATGCAGGCCGTCGAGGTACATCAGCCAGCCGTGGAAGGCGCCCGTGTGGATGCTGACCGATGTCTGCACGCCTTCTTCGCGCCAGAAGATGCGTTCGCCCTGGCCGTGCCGGCGCGCCAGCGTGACGACGAAAGGATCCGGCACGAGACGCGCCGCGCCGGCAAAGAGCGCCACGAGCACGAGCCCCGGCCCCCAGCGGCGGCGCGGGAGGAACATCGCGAGGCTCGTGAGCAGATAGAGTGCGGCGAGCGCGATGAGCGCCTTGCGGCTGCCGAGCCACGGCAGCAGCACGAAGCCGGCCACCACGGCGCCCGCAATGCCACCGAGGACGTTGGCGGAATAGAGCACACCAACGGGCCGATCGGCGTCGCGGCCGTCGCGGCCGGTGCGCCTCCAGAGCGCGATCGCCACCGGGAAGGCGTAGCCCATGAGCAACGAGGCCGGCAGAATCGCCGCCGCCGCGCCCTGCGTGAGCCCCGAGGTGCGCCAGCCGGCCGCGTAGGTGGCGCCGAGGAATGCCAGCGACAGCAGCACGACGATGCTGGTGGCGCCCTGTACCCACGCGAGCGTGGCCCCCCACGCGCGTGGGGTCGCGAGGTGACGCGCGGCGAGCGCGCTGCCGCCGGCGATCCCGCCGAGGACGGTCGCCAGCATGGTCGTGAAGGCGTAGGTGGTCGCCGGCAGGAACTGCACGAGCACGCGGAACCAGACGATCTCGAGCGCCAGTGCGGCAAAGCCCGACACCGCCATGACGATGAGCACCGTCGCCGCGGGTACCGCGTCGGAGGTGTCGGGCGCGGCCGCCGCAGGGGCGTCGGCCACCGGCTCGGCCACGACGTCGCGGCCACTCAGCCACCACGCGCCGGCGGCGACCAGGACGTTCAGCGTGGCCGCCAGATAGAACGTCCGCTGGATGCCGAGGCCGCCGATGAGCACGTAGCCGGTGAGCAGTGCGCCCGAGAGCGCGCCGGCGGTGTTCACGGCATACAGTGCGCCGAGCCGCGACGCCGACGCCGCGCGCACGATCGGGGCGTGACTCAGCACCGGCAGCGTCGCCCCCATGAGGACGGTGGGCAGGAGCAGGACCGCCGAGGAGCACACGAAGCGGGCGACGGTCAGCAGGGCCAGCGAGTCGGGCGCCGCGTCCGACAGCGGCCGGTAGAGCTGCGAGGCCAGCGCCAACAGGACAGGTGTCGCGAGCGCCGACACGGCGATGCCGGCCTCGAGCGCCGCGAACACCCGCAGAGGGTGCCCACGCCGGACCACCCGTTCGGCCAGTACGGCACCAAGCGCGAGCCCGGCCATGAAGCTGGCGAGCACGGTGCTCGCCGCGTGCACCGTCACGCCGAAGACGAGGGCCAGCAGCCGCAGCCAGAGCACCTGATAGGTGAGACCGCAGACGCCGGAGGCGAAGAACAGCAGGCAGAGAGTGACGAATCCGGACGGGCGGCGCATCAGACGGGCATCAGAGGGTGCGCGTCATGCTCCGCTATTCGCCCGGCGTTACGCAACTGCCGGGATAGCGCCACCTCGGCCATGGGCGCGGTCGTCGCCCGCTACTCGTCGCGCAGGGCCACCATCGGCGCGATACGCGAGGCCCTGAGCGCCGGCAGGAATCCGGCGCCGAAGGCCACGGTGCCGAGCAGCACCGTGCTCAGCACGAGCACGGCCGGGTCCCAGCCCTGCATCTCGAAGAGCAGCGACTGCGCCCCCCGGCCGATGCCGAGGGCCAGCGCCAGCCCCACGAGCCCGCCCACGAGCGTCATCCGGAGCACCTGGCCGAGCACCAGCCCGCGCACCATGGCGCCGTCGGCGCCGAGCGCCATGCGCAGCCCGAACTCGCGCGTCCGCTGCGCCACCGTGTAGGCGAGCACGCCGTAGAGGCCGATCGCCGCCAGCACCGTGGCCAGCGCCGCGAAGAGCGACGACAACGTGCCGATCATCCGCTCGAGGAAGACGTTCTCGCGCACCTGCTGCTCCATCGTGCGCGGGTTCTCCACCGGCAGATTCGGATCGAGCGCGCGCACGGCGGCCTGCACGCTCGCAAGCAGCGCCGCCGCATCGCCGCTCGCGCGGGCGTAGACACTGATGCTGCCGGCCGCGTCGTCCTGCTGGTAGGGCTGGAAGAACTGCGGCGGGATCGCATCCTTCACTTCGCTGTACTTCGCGTCCTGCACGAGGCCGACGATCTCGATATCGAGCGGATCGTCGGGGCCGCCGGTGTTCATCCGCGCGCCGATCACCCGGTCGCCGAGATTGAACTTGCGCACGAACGCCTGGTTCACGATCGCGACCTTCGGCGCGCCGGCGGCGTCCGCCGGCGAGAACTCCCGTCCGCGAAGCAGCGGGATGCCGAGCGTCTTGAAGAAGCCGGCGCCCACGCGCGAGAACGATGTGTCGGTATTCGTGTCCGGGCCGGCCTCGAACCCCTGCACGCGCACGCTCGTGTTCCAGTTGCTGCCCGCGATGAGCGGCACCGTCGAAAGGCCTACCGACGACACACCGGGCAGCGCCCGCACCGCGTCTTCGACACGCGCGAAGAAGGCCACCGACTGCGCCGGCGAATAGCCGTTGAGCTCGGGCGAGATCGAGAACGTCACCAGCTGGGACGTCTGCAGGCCGAGATCGACGCGGCTCACGTTGTAGAGACTCTTGATGAACAGGCCCGCGGCGACGAGCAGCGCCATGGAAAGCGTGATCTGGACGGTGGCGAGCGTGGTGCGGAAGCGCGATGCCGACCGCGAGCCGCCCGGCTGGCCGGCCTGGCCCTTGAGCACGGTGACGAGATCTGGCCGTGTGCTGTGCAGCGCCGGATAGAGCCCGAACACGAGGCCGGTGACGACGGCGACGCCGAGCGTGAAGGCCAGGATGCGGCCATCGAGTGTCGCGGGCACGACCGTCGCGGCAAACGGCGGCAGGATCGACGCCACGAGCGTGAGCGTGGCTTTGGCCACGCCGAGCCCGGCCACGCCGCCGAGCACCGCCAGCACACCCGCCTCGGTCAGGAGCTGCGCCAGCAGCTGCCCGCGGCCGGCCCCGATCGACAACCGCACGGCCATTTCGCCGGCGCGCCCGGCGCCGCGCGCAAGCAGCAGGTTGGCCACGTTCGCGCAGGCCGTCAGCAGCACGAGGCCGGTCACGCCGAGGAGGAGCAGCAGCGGAACCCGCGCGTCCTCGTGCACGCCGCTCTGCCCCTGTGGTCCTGGCTCGAGCACGAGCGGCTTGGCCTTGAAACGTTGCATCGTCGCGTCGCTCATGCCGGCCTGCAGCGGCGCTTCGATGTCGGTGATGAACGCCCGGTAGGGCGGGTCGAGGGCGGCGCGTGCCTGCGCGAGCGACACGCCGGGCTTGAGCCGTCCGAACAGATAGGCCAGTAGCTGCGCCGGTTGTCGAAGCCCTTCCACCCCGGCGTGACGACTTCGCGCATGGAGATCGGCACGAAGATGTCGGGCCGCGGCCCGAGGGTCGTGCCCTCGAACCCGCGCGCGGCCACGCCGACGACGGTGAGCGATGTGCCGTTGACGGTGATCGCCTCGTTGAGTACGGCCGGGTCCTGGCCGAACTGCGCCGTCCAGAACCCGTGGCTGAGCACCACGACCGGGTGTGCCCCCGGCGTGGCGTCATCCGCCGGCGAGAGCACGCGTCCGAGCGCCGGCTGGACTCCCAGCGTCGGGAAGTAGCTGCCCGAGACCTGCACCCCTTCAGTACTGAGTGTGCGCCCCCGGGCGGCGAGATTCACGCCGAACAGCCGGTGCGCCGCGAGACCCGTGAACACGGTCTGCGTGCGCTCCAGGTCGCGGAACATCGGGTAGCTGAACACCTGCGCGCAGTCGCCGGCCTGATTGCACGACGTGGAGCCCGGCTTCGGGCCGGGCGCGGCGAGGTTGACGAGCGCCTCGGGTGCCGGCACCGGCAGCGGCCGCAGCAGGATGCGGTCGAACAGCGAGAAGATGGCGGCGTTCGCCCCGATGCCGAGGGCAATCGAGCCGACGGCCACGGCGGTGACGAACGGCGTCTTTCGCAGCGTGCGAAAGGCAAGGCGCAGGTGGGCAAGCATGGGACTCCTGGCCCGGTTGGACGAGTGGCGCCGCGATTTGGTTTACGGCCGGGGACGGCGGCCCCACGTGGGCGGCGCCGGCTCGGTGCGCAGGCGCGAGGGCGGCGCGGCCGTGAGGGCCTTCATCGCCTCCTCCACCGCCCGCTCGAGCTGGGGATCCCGACCGGCAATCACGTCCTTCGGCCAGTTCTCCACCTCGATGTCCGGCCCCACGCCTTCGTTTTCGACCGCCCATTTGCCGTCGCGCGTGAAGAAGCCGCCGCGCGGGGCGATCATGGTGCCGCCGTCGATGAAGGGCGGCGTGTCTGCCGTGTGCACGAGGCCGCCCCAGGTGCGCGTGCCGACGAGCGGCCCGATCTTCCGGCGCCGGAACATGTAGGGCATGAGGTCGCCGCCCGAGCCGGCCATCTCGTTGATGATCATCACCTTCGGCCCCCAGATGCCGGCGCCGGGGCTCGTGAACGGCACGCGGTCGCCGGCCACGTTGTTGAAGTAGCCGTCGAAGTCGCGCTGCAGCACGTCGATGATGTAGTCGGCGGCCGAGCCGCCCCCGTTGTAGCGCTCGTCGATGACGGCGCCGGTCTTGTGCTGCTGCGCGAAGTAGTAGCGGTTGAAGCTGACGTAGCCGGGCTGCCCGGTGTTCGGCACGTAGACGTAGGCGAGCGCCCCGCCGGAGAGCTTCTCGACCAGCCGCCGGTTGTCTTCGACCCAGGCGCGCGTGCGCAGCGCCTGGTCGTTCGCCACCGGCACCACGGTGACGCGCCGCGCGCCCGTGAGTGTGGGCTGCGCGTTCACGGTGAGCACGGTCTGCCGGTTCGCCGTGCCGTCGAGCAGACGATGCAGGTTGTCGGCGGCGCCGAGTTCCACGCCGTTCACGGCGAGCAGGTAGTCGCCCTCCGCGACGTCCACGCCCGGCGCGGCCAGCGGCGCGCGCAGGTCGGGATTCCAGCTCTCGCCGTCGTAGATCCGCGTCAGTCGATGACGGCCGTTCTCGACCGCCGTGTCGGCGCCGAGCAGCCCGCCGCGCGTGGGCGGCACGTCGGGCAGGTCGCCGCCGCGCACGTACGAGTGGCCGATCGCGATCTCACCGCCCATCATGTCGAGCAGGTAGGTAAGGTCGGCGCGGTGCCGCACGTGCGGCAGGAGCGCGCCGTACATCGTCTGCATGGCCGGCCAGTCACTGCCCTGCTGATTCGGTACGTAGAGGTAGTCGCGCTGGTAGCGCCAGCCTTCGTTGAAGATCTGCCGGAACTCCGCCTTCGGGTCGAGTTCCATTCTGAGCGTCACATTCAGGCGGCCGGTGCCGGTGTCGGGCGCGCGGCCATCGGCGTCCACGAGATACAGCGCCGGCGGCGTCGCCTCGCCGCCGCCCTCCGGCGCTGGGCGCGCGGGCGTGCGATAGGCGAGCTTCTTCCCATCCGCGCTCACCGCGTAGTCGCCGACGTTGGTGGCGAAGCTCACGGACGTGCGCTCGCTGACGCGGTAGCGGCGCAGCGTGCTGCCGAGCGTGGGCGGCGCGCCGCCACGTTCGGCCACCGGCGGCGCTTCCAGGAAGAACACCGAGCCGGGCGCGCCGGCCGCCAGGCGCGCGTACTGGCGCTCGGGCACGTTCGGCACGGCGACGACCCGCTGCTGCAGGCCCTCGAAGTCGATGGTGACGGGCGCGCTCGACGCGGTGAGCGGCGTGGGGTCGACCTTGGCGCCCACGCCGGCATCTTCATCGCTCTGCGGCAGCACGGGGCTCGGCTCGCCCTTGCGCAGCACGGCCACGTAGAGCCCGAACGTCTGCAGGCGTTCGTACGACGTCATGTCGAGCCACTGCGAGCGCAGGCCGAGGTCCGTGGAGGCGAGGAACCACAGGTACTTCCCGCTCGCGTCCCACACGGGATACATCGCATCGGCCAGGCCGTCGGTAATCTGGCGCTGCTCGCCGGTCTGCACGTTGGCGACGACGATGGCGCGGGCGAGCGAATCGAGCCGCGTCGCAAACGCCACCCAGCGGCTGTCGGGGCTCCACGACGGGGCCAGCGTGCGCTGCGGCACCATCCACGGATCGCGGCCCACGATCTTCGCCGTGCCGCTCGCGATATCGAGCACCCACACGTTGAGGTTGGTGTCGCTGTAGAGGAGCTTCGTGCTGTCGGGCGACCACACAGGCGAGTAATACCGCGTCGGCTTCTGAAGCGTGATCTCGCGCGGCGGCGTCAGGCCGTCCTGCGCTTCGAGCACCAGGCGGTATTCGCCGCTGGCGTCGCTGAAGTACGACACGTACTTGCCGTCGGGCGACCAGGCGGGCTCACGGTCCGCGGCGCCGCTCGACGCCGTGAGGTTGCGCACGTCGCCCTTGTCTGCGGGCACCGTGAAGATCTCGCCGCGCGCTTCGATGACGACACGGCGTCCGGTGGGCGACACGCCGAGGTTGGCGATCCGGGCCGTGACGTCTTCCCAGTGCGGCATCATCCACGGAAAGTCGCCGCTCGCGCGGATCGGCACCACGGCCGGTTTCCCGGCCTTCGGATCGAGCAGATGCACGGCACCCGCCTGCTCGAACACGAGCGTGCCGCCGCCGGCGCCGAGCGTCTTCACGTCGAAGTCGGTGAAGCGCGTCACCTGCGCGAGCTGTTTCGTCGCGGGCGCAAACGACCACACGTTCGACACCCCGTCGCGGTCCGAGAGGAAGTAGACGGTGTCGCCGAGCCACACCGGATCCATCTCCTTCGTGCCGCTCCACGGCGGCGTCACGACGTCCCACGTGGTCATGTCGGCGATCCAGATCGCCTTGTTCTGCCCGCCTTTGTAGTTGCGCCGCTCCTCGTCCCACGAGGTGTTCATGCGGTAGGCGATGCGGCGGCCGTCGGGCGCAATCTTGCCCTGGTAGCCGCGCGGCAGCGCGAGCGCGGTCTCGGGGCCGCCCGTGGCCGCGACGGTCCAGAAGCGCGGTGTCGGCGCCGGCGCGGCGGTGGCCCGCGTGGAGGTGAAGAGCACGCGCGCGCCGTCGGGCGTCCACCCCTGCACGAGGTCGGCGCCCGGATGCCACGTGAGGCGCGTCGGCTCGCCGCCCGCGACCGGCACCACGTAGACGTCGGGGTTGCCGGCGTAGTCGGCACTGAAGGCGAGCTGACGGCCGTCCGGCGAGAGCTGCGGATGGCTCGCCTGTCCCTGGAAACTCGTGACGCGCCGCGCGGTGCCGCCGGCGCGTTCGACGATCCAGATGTTGCTGGCGTAGGCGAAGGCGATATGCGTCGCGCTCACCGTGGGCTGCCGCAGC
This sequence comes from Acidobacteriota bacterium, assembly GCA_022842985.1. Classification (GTDB taxonomy): domain Bacteria; phylum Acidobacteriota; class Vicinamibacteria; order Vicinamibacterales; family UBA2999; genus CADEFD01. Next base: position 11,396 of record JALHON010000047.1, read on the forward strand.
AGCCGCGTGGCGGCGCCGGGCGCCGGATCGTCGGCCGCGCGCGGCGACGACGACCACCCCGACAGCAGGACCGCGACGACAACGACGAGCCGGAGACGACGGGCGCGCACACTCATGACCACCTCCGCCACGCCGCCTCGGGGGCGACGGGCGCAGGTATGGTTCCACAGGCCGCGGGCGAAGACCAGCCATCCGGACCGAGGGACGCGGCCGTGCACGGCGCCTATAATCGCCGTCATGTCTCACCGCCATCGTGCCCTGGTGATCGTGCTCGGGTTGCTGGCTGGCGTGCATGCACACGCGCAGCCGCCGGCGACGATCTACGACGTCGTCATCCGTGGCGGCACCGTCATCGACGGCTCCGGCGCTGCGCGGTACCGGGCGGACGTCGCCATCAGTGGCGGCTCCATCGCGCGAGTGGGCGACCTCGCCGGGGCGCGGGGCACGATCGACATCGACGCCACCAATCGCTTCGTCACGCCGGGCTTCATCAACATCCACAGCCACGCCACACCCGACGGCCTCACCACCGCCGCGAACATGCTCACGCAGGGCGTGACGACGGAGCTGCTGAACGCCGACGGCGCCGGCCCGCTCGACATCCGCGGCCAGCTCGCCACCGCCGAGGCGCGCGGCCTCGCCCTCAACATCGCCACCGCCATCGGCTTCAACAGCGTCTGGGCGGATGTCGTCGGCCTCGCCGACCGGCGGCCGACCGCGGCGGAGATCGAGCGCATGCGCGCGCAGCTCACGGCCGCGCTCGAGGCCGGCGCCTTCGGGCTCTCGGCCGGCCTCGACTACAAGCCGGGCTACTACGCGACGACCGAGGACGTCATCAAGATCGTGGACGTGGCGCGCGCGTCGCGCACGTTCTTCACGAACCACGACCGCGTGACGCCGGAATCGGGTTTCAGCTCGATCGCCGGCATGGCCGAGACCATCGCCATCGGCGCGCGGTCGGGCCTCACGCCGATCGTCACCCACATGAAGGTGCAGGGCCACGAGCAGGGCCGCGCGGCCGACATCCTGCGCCAGATGCGCGAGGCCACCGAGCGCGGCACCTACACCGCCGCCGATGTCTATCCGTATCTCGCCGGCCAGACGGGTCTGGTCGCGCTCATCATTCCGGGCTGGGCGCAGGACGGCGGCCGGGAGGCGATGTTGAAGCGCTTCGCCGACCCGGCGCTTCGCGCCCGCATCGTGCGAGAAGCGGAAGCGGCGATGACGGCCCGCTTCGGCGGCGCCGCCGGGGTCTACCTGCCGGCCACGAAGCAGCAGCTGACAGCGGTGATGCAGGCCATGGGCGTCCCGGCCGGCGAAGCGGTCGTGCGGCTGCTGGAGCAGGGCAGTCCGGGCATCATCGCCAGCTTCGGCATCGAAGCCGATCTGGTCGCCATCCTGCAGCATCCGACCTCGTCGGTCGCATGCGACTGCGGCGCCGTGGCTGCCGGGGCCTCGCATCCCCGCTTCTTCGGCTCGTTCCCGCGCGTGCTCGGACGCTACGTGCGCGAGCAGAAGGCGCTGACGTGGGAAGACGCGATCCGGAAGATGACCGGACTGCCAGCCGCCACCATCGGTCTGGTCGATCGCGGATGGCTCGCGCCCGGCATGGCGGCGGACGTCGTGGTGTTCGATCCGGCGACGATCATCGACCACGCCACCTTCGACGCCCCCACGCGGCCATCGGAAGGCGTCCAGACGGTCATCGTGAACGGCCGGGTGGTGCTCGAACGCGGCGCGGTCACGGGCGTGAAGGCGGGCCGGGCGCTGCGCCGCGGGCCGCACATGCCGACACGGCCGATGACGCCGGGTGGACGTCGCGCGATGTCGCACACCGTGACCATGGGCGATGCGGACGCCACGATCGACGTCGTGCAGGCGGCCGGTGCCCCCACCGTGACCGGCACGGTGCGGGTGCGGCGCGCAAGCGACGGTGTCGCCCTGAGCATGACCACCTTCGGTCACATCCAGACGGCGCCGAACTGGGCCAGCCTCACCGGCCGCGGCCGCGTGCGGCCGGGCGATCCGGAAGTCGATATCGTGGTCCTCAGCGACGGCGACACGCTGCACGTCCAGGCGGGTGCGTTCAGCTTCACCAATGCCCGCCCATAGCCGCGAGACGTGCACGCGGCCGCGGCCCAACGGCCGCGTTCAAGGAACCGTGACGATGATCTCGTTGGACGGTATCGAGACGAGCGCCCCGTTCGCCGCGCGCACGCGCACGTAGTAGGTGCCGGGTGGCACGTTGGGCGCCACGATGCCGGCCGCGCCGCCGAGCGCGAGCCCGGGGAGGATGTTGGCGAATCCCGGCGCCGAGCCCGCTTCGAGCACGTAGCCGGTGATGGCGCCCGCGGGCGGCGTCCATGACAGTGACACGGTGCGGCCGCTGACCGTGGCCGCGAGGGCCGTCGGCGCGGCCGGCGCGCCGGGCGCCGGCACGGCAATCGCCACCTCGTTCGAGAGGACGCTGACGCCGCAGGCATTCACGGTGGCGACAGCGACGTAGTAGGTTCCTGGCGGCGCTCCTGCGGTGGAGAACGCAGTCGTCGTGGCCGGAAGCGGGAGCCGCACGAGGTCGAGCACGCCGGGCGTGACACCGGCGCGGAGTTCGTAGCCGGTGGGCGCAACACCGTCTGTTGCTGCCCACGCAAGCACCGGTGGCGCACCGGCGGCCGAAAGGACGGGCGGTGCGGGCGGGGTGACACACCCGGCGCCCACCGTGAACGCGATGTCGCGGTACCCACGACCCACGACGCCGTTTGCCACGGGGCTGACGCGGACGAAGTACTGGCCCGGCGGCGCGTCCGCGACGAACTCCGGCGTACGCCCGAGCGGCAGGGACGCGAGGTTGGCGGCGCCCGGCGCCGTGCCGACATCGAGCCGGTAGGCGGTCGGCAACGCCCCGCTCGCGGAGGGGGACCACCGCAGGGTGAGGCGGCTGCCCTGCAGGAACGCCCCGAGGTCCGTGAGGGCGGCAGGCGTCGCTGAGCCGGTGCGGCGGGCGAAGTGCGATGGCGACACGAGGGGTCGCCCCACCCGCTCACCGGCGGCAAGCACACCGGCCTCCCACGCCCACAGGTTGCTGTACGTCCCGCCTTGCGGCGGCGTCCACGCCAGCGGCTGCCCGACCACCGGATCGAGCGCGGCGGTGGTGACATTGGCGACGCCGTTGAGGCTCGAGACGGTGGCCACCGCCAGTCCGCCCGCCACATCGAGCGCACCATCACCGGTGACGCCAGACGCCGGCCACGCCGTCAGGGTGCCGGCTGGCGAATACCGCGCGAGACCCGGGCGTGGCGCGCCGCCGACCTGGGTGAACCATCCGGCCAGGTACATGCCGTCCACGTCGGCCACGAGACGCCGCACCGCCTCATTCGGCTCCGGTGCGAGCGGGTCCAGTGCCCCGCTCGCCGCGTCAAGGACCACGAGCCGGCTGCGGGACGGCGCAGCCACCGTGATCTCACCCGCCGCCCAGACCTTGCCGGAGGCGACGGCCAGCGTCGTAATTCCAGGCGCGGTCACGTTGAGCGCCGGCGGCGTGAACGTGTCGAGCAGACCGGTTGCGGTGTGCACGGCCGCGACCGACGCTCGCGGCTGTCCATCGGCGTGCGAGAAGTGCCCCGCGAACCACGCGCGTCCCCCATCAACAGCGATCGCGTTCACGAGCGCCAGGGGAAACATCGGCGCCCGGGCCTCCACCACCGGAGCCAGGGGCAACACGGTGCCCGACGCCAGGTCGATGGCGGCCACGCCGAAGCGCGTGTGGGCGCCAACGCTCGTGAAGCTGCCGGCCAGGAAGAGCGTGCTGCCGCTGAGCGCCAGGGCATTCACGTACCCCACGACCACGGGCAGTGGCCGCAGTTGCCCCGTGGACACATCGATAGCCGCGAGTCCACGCGCCGGGCGGGCGCGATAGGTCGCAAAGCCGCCGCCGGCCAATACCCGCCCGCCGGACACCTCGAGCACGCGCGACTCGCCGCCGATACCCGGCTCGAGGCCGGGCACGATCTGGCCGGTCGTACCGTCGAAGGCCGTGAACGCGGTGACGCCGCCGGTGGTCGTGAACTCGCCCACCGCGAAGACGCGGCTACCAACGGCACGCACTCCGTAGACGATCCCGCCGCGCCCTGGCGCCCACGGAAGCGTTGCGCCGGAGGCGAGGTCGAGGGCGGCCAGGCTCTGCCGCGCGCTGCCCCCGACCGCGTCGAACGAGCCGCCGACATAGAGCGTCCCGCCGGCCGCCGACAGTCCGCTCACGAGCTGCAGGCCGCCGCCGATAACCGGCGCGAAGGACGTGAGCCCGCCGTCGGACTTACGGAAGGCAGCGAGACTCGTGCGCGGAGCGGCATCAACGGCATCGAACACACCACCCACGATCACGCGGTCGGCGGTCTGCTCGAACACGCGCACGCTCGGCAGGCTCCCGGTGAGCACCGGCGCCCACGGCAGGACTGCACCGGTGACGGCATCCACCGCGGCCAGACCCGTGCGCGGACTGCCGCCCACGGACGTGAACATTCCGCCGACGTAGACCGTCGAGCCATCGATCGCCAGTGTCTGCACCTGGGTGCCCGTCACCCCGGGGTTCCACGGCAGGATCGTCTGCGTCACGAGATCGAACGCCGCCAGATGGCTCCTCGGCACCCCGCCGATCGTGGAGAACTGTCCGCCGAGATACAGCACGTTGCCGGCACGAACCACCGCCTGGATGTTGAAGAACTCCTGTCCGTCCGGCGCGAACCCGGGCACACGGCGTCCGGTGCCGTCGACGTGCACGAGGCCACTGAAGGAGCCGCTGTCACGAAAGATGGTGCCGGCCAGATACCATCCGCCGGCGCCGTCATCCGCCGCCGCCGTCACCGCGCTGCGTGCCAGGTCGGGCGCACCGGCCACGAGCGCGCCGCTCGTCGCATCGATGACAACAAACGGCCCGATGACGTCGCTCCGTCTGGCGATACGGTGGAACGTGCCGCCGAGCACGATGGTGTCACCGGAGCGCACAGCAGCGTGCACGGAGCCGCCGTCGACGACCCACGGCATCGACGAGACGTCGTCCGGCAGCACCTGCGCGGATACGGACACGGCGGCCCCAAGGAGGGCCGCCACGAGCGCGAGTGTTCGAGACATCGGGACTCCTGTCACCAATGGCGGCACGCGCCGCCAGGGAGGGGGTCGGCGAATCGAACGACGGTCTTCTCAGGCGTTAGCGGAAGCGCGCCATCAGCTTGTCGAGTTCCGCGCTGCCCGGGCAGAGCGTCTCGAACGGCAGGTTCGTGAGCGGCCCCGGGATGAGCTCGTTCTGCTCGGCCATGTCTCGCGAGTCGGCCGAGATATAGAGCAGCCCGGTGAGCACTTCGTGCTCCTTCTGGCGCTCGCGGATGTAGTTGTAGGCGGCGTCGCGGTTGGTGGCGTCGTAGTTCTCGGCCACGCTGCGGAACGTGACCCAGCTGCCGTCGTGCATCATCACGCTCTTGGCCGCGCCGGGCGTCTGTTCGGCCGTAATCTCGTCGCGCATCGGGACGAAATCCGCCTGCACGACTTCCACCTGGTGCTCACGCGTGTAGGCGTAGCTCTTGGTCGAGCCTTCGTGGTCGTTGAAGGTGACACACGGCGAGATCACATCGATGAAGGCGAAGCCCTTGTGGGCGAGGCCGGCCTTGATGAGCGGCACGAGCTGGGCTTTGTCGCCCGAGAAGCTCCTGGCCACGAAGGTGGCGCCGAGCGTCAGCGCGAGCAGCACGCTGTCGATGGCGTCCATCGTGTTGGCTTCGCCCTTCTTGCTCATCGAGCCCGGGTCGGCCGAGGCCGAGAACTGCCCCTTCGTGAGCCCGTACACGCCGTTGTTCTCGAGCACGTAGAGCATGTTCACGTTGCGGCGGATGGCGTGGCAGAGCTGCCCGAGGCCGATCGAGAGCGAGTCGCCGTCGCCCGAGACACCGATCATCGTGAGCGTCTGGTTGGCGCAGCCGGCGCCGGTCGCAATCGCCGGCATGCGGCCGTGCACGCTGTTGAAGCCGTGCGCTTCCTTCAGGAAATAGGCCGGCGTCTTCGACGAGCAGCCGATGCCCGAGAGCTTGGCCACCGTGTGCGGCGCGATGTCGAGCTCCCAGAACGCCTGCACGATGGCGGCGGTGATGGAGTCGTGGCCGCAGCCGGCGCAGAGCGTGGTGATGGCGCCTTCGTAGTCGCGGCGCGTGAGCCCGAGCGCGTTCTTCTTCAGCGACGGGTGGTGGACCTTGGGCTTTGCGATGTAGGTCATGCCGCCTTCTCCAGCTTCGCCTTCACACCCGAGATGACGTGGTGCGCGCTCATCGGGAAACCCGCGTAGTAGCGCACCGATTCGAGCTTCGTGAGGGGCGTGCCCGTGTCGAGCATCAGCAGGCTGCGCAGCTGCGCGTCACGGTTCTGCTCGACCACGAAGTTGGTGTCGTGTTCGGCGAGGAACTGGCGCACCTCGTCGCTGAACGGGAAGCCGCGCACGCGCATGTAATCGAGATGGATGCCGTCCTTCGCCAGCAGGTCGAGGGCCTCCATGCAGGCGGCGTGACAGCCGCCCACGGTGACGAGGCCCATCTTCGCGCCCGGAGTCTTCCTGATGACGGGCGCGGGCAGGGCCCTGGCCGCGTTCTGGATCTTGCGGTTCACGCGGTCGAGCACTTCCTGGTACTCGTCGGAGTCTTCCGTGTAGGCGCCGAACTTGTTGTGGCCCGACCCGCGCGTGAAGTACGCGCCCTTCGGGTGCACGCCGGGCAGCGACCGCTGCGGCACGCCGTCGCCGTCGATGTCGAGGTAACGGTAGAAGCTCTTCGCGGCTTCGAGCTCCTCGGCCGAAAGCACCTTGCCGCGATCGGGCCGGTACGAGTCATCCCACGTGAGCTTCGGCACCATCCAGTCGTTCATGCCGATGTCGAGATCGGTCAGCACGAAGACCGGCGTCTGGAAGCGCTCGGCGATATCGAAGCTCTTCGCCGCGAACTCGAACGCTTCCTTCGGGTCGGCCGGATAGATGCAGATGTGCCGCGTGTCGCCATGCGAGGCATAGGCGCAGAGCATCAGGTCGCCCTGCTGCGTGCGCGTGGGCATGCCGGTGGAGGGGCCCGTGCGCTGCACGTCGAAGATGACCGCCGGCACTTCCGAGTAGTACGCCAGGCCGATGAACTCGTTCATCAGCGAGATGCCGGGCCCTGAGGTGGGCGTGAACGCACGCGCGCCGGCCCACGAGGCACCAATCACCATGCCCACGGCGGCGAGCTCGTCTTCGGCCTGGATGATGGCGTAGCGGTGCTTCTTCGTCTCCTTGTCGACGCGGTACTTCTGACAGAAGCCCTTGAAGCCTTCCATCATCGAGGTCGACGGCGTAATCGGATACCACGCGCCCACCGTGGCGCCGCCGTACACGCAGCCGAGGCCGGCCGCGGTGTTGCCGTCGATGAGGATCTTGTCCTTCGTCTCGTCCATCCGCTCCAGGTGAATCGGCAGCGGGCACTGGAAGTGGTCTTTCGCGTAGTTGTAGCCGAGGGCGATCGCCGTATCGTTCGAGGCGAGCAGCGCCGGCTTCTTCGCGAACTTCTCCTGCGTGAGCTGGCGGATGACCTCGGTGTCGATGCCGAGGAGCGCCGCGAGCGCGCCGGCGTAGGCGATGTTCTTCATCAGGATGCGCTCACGCACCCCCTTGAAGGCGCCGTTGCAGAGCTCGGCGAGCGGCACGCCCAGATAGGTGACGTCGGGGCGCTTCAGCTTTTCGTCGAGCGGCCAGCTCGAGTCGAAGAGCAGCCAGCCGCCGGCGCGCACCTCCGCCACGTCCTTCGCGTAAGTGGCGGCATTGAGCGCCACCATCAGATCGAAGTGGGGCGTGCGCGCGGTGTAGCCGTGCTTGTTGACCCGGATCTCGTACCACGTAGGCAGGCCCTGGATGTTCGACGGGAAGACGTTCTTGCCCGTGACCGGAATGCCCATCCGGAAGATGGCCTGCATGATGAGGCCGTTCGCGCTGGCCGAGCCCGTGCCGTTGGCCGTCGCGATCTTGAACGCGAAATCGTTGACGCGATCCATCACTCGGGAGTCCCTTCGCTCCTGCCGTTACCGCGCGGCGGCAGCTGGCGTCTCGACCTTGCTGGCGTGCGGCCACGACAGCACGAACTTGCGCATGTCCCACGCATAGGTCGGGCAGCGCTCGGCGCACAGCCCGCAGTGGAGGCACACGTTCTCGTCTTTCACCATCACGCGGCCCGTCTGCTTGAGCGGGTCGGAGACGAAGAGCGCCTGATCCAGGTTCTGCGCCGGCGCCATCAGGCGCGTGCGCAGGTCGGCTTCATCACCCGGCTTCGCGATCGTGAGGCAGTCGACCGGACAGATGTCGATGCAGGCGTCGCACTCGATGCAGAGGTTGTCGGTGAAGTGCGTCTGGACGTCGCAGTTGAGGCAGCGCTGCACTTCGGCGCGCGTCTGCTCTTCCGTGAAGCCTTCCTCGACCTCGATGCTCATGCCGTCGAAGCGCTTCGGCATCTCGACGTGCTTCATCTTCTGCCGCGGCGCGCCGCTGTAGTTGTTGCTGTAGGCCCACTCGTGCAGGCCCATCTTGGTGCTCGCGAGCGTCATGCCGTCGGGCGGACGTTCGGTCAGCGGCAGGCCCTGGCAGTACTGGTGCACCGAGATCGCGGCCTGATGCCCGTGTTCCACCGCCCAGATGATGTTGGCCGGACCGAATGCGGCATCGCCGCCGAAGAACACGCCCGGACGCGTGGACATGAACGTCTTCTTGTCCACGACCGGCATGTCCCACTTCTTGTCGAACTCGAGGCCGATGTTGCGTTCGATCCACGGGAACGCGTTGTCCTGGCCGATGGCGAGCACGACGGTGTCGCACGGCAGGATCTCGCGGCCGGCCGGCGTCTGCACCAGCTTGCCGTCCACTTCCTCGCTCACGAACTTGTCGAACTCCATGCCGGTGAGCACGCCGTTCTCGATGATGAACCGCACGGGCTGGAGGTTCTCGAGGATGTGGATGCCCTCTTCCTCGGCGTCCTCCAGTTCCCAGGGTGACGCCTTGAAGTACTTGCGCGTCTTGCGCGCGATGACCTTCACGTCGGTGGCACCGAGGCGCTTGGCCGAGCGGCAGCAGTCCATCGCCGTGTTGCCCACGCCGATGATGACCACACGCTTGCCCACCGAATTCACGTGGCCGAAGTGAATCGACTCGAGCCACTCGATGCCGATGAAGATCTGGTCGGACTCGCGGCGGCCGGGAATCTCGAGTTCCTTGCCCTTGGGCGCGCCGCTGCCCACGAACACGGCGTCGAATTCCTTCGTGGCCAGGAGCGCCTCGAGGCTTTCGACCGGCGAGTTGTAGCGGACGTCCACGCCCATGTCGACAATCGCCGCGATTTCTTCGTCGAGTACTTCGGGCGGCAGGCGGAACGACGGGATGTTCACGCGCATCAGGCCGCCGGGGCGATCGAACTTCTCGAAGATCGTCACCTCGTAGCCGAGCGGCATGAGGTCGTTGGCCACGGTGAGCGAGGCCGGACCGGCGCCGATGAGCGCCACCTTCTTGCCGTTCTTCTGCGCAGGCGCCTTCGGCAGCCGTGCCTTGATGTCGTCGCTCTTGTGATCCGCGGCCACACGTTTGAGGCGGCAGATGGCCACGGGCTTGCCGTCCACACGCGTGCGCCGGCAGGCCGGCTCGCACGGACGGTCGCAGGTGCGGCCGAGGATGCCCGGGAACACGTTCGATTCCCGGTTCAGGATGTAGGCGTCGTCGTAACGTCCCTGGGCGATGAGGCGGATGTATTCGGGGACGTTCGTGTGCGCCGGACAGCCCCACTGGCAGTCCACGACCTTGTGGTAGTAGGACGGATCGTTGGTGTTCGTTCGCTGCATGACACCTCTCCGCTGACTGCCTGCACGCGAGAGAGATGCGCGACTCAGGCCTGCCTGCGCGGGATTATAGTGCCGGACCGTCCGCGGGCGCGGGCCCGCAGGAGGCCGCCCGGAGAGCTCGTCAAATTTTTGGCATCGCAGGGCATCGTGAGAAGATGCCGCCGGACGCATGTCGGTGCTCGCCTTCGGGCCTTTCAGTCTGGATCTCAGAACGTCCGCGCTGTCGAAAGACGGCGCGCTGACGCCGCTCTCGCCGAAGCTCGTCCAGGTGCTTGCCTGCCTGGCCGAGGCACGCGGCGAACTCGTGACCCGCGACCTGCTCTTCGAGCGCTACTGGCCCGGCCTGACGGTGACCGACAACACGCTCACCCGCGCCATTGCCGACATCCGCAAGACGCTCGACGACAACTCGGGAACGCCCGTCTACATCCAGACGATCGCACGACGCGGCTACCGCTTCGTGGCGCCGGTGCGCGAAGAAGCGCCGGTGACCGACGCGGCGCACGCCGGCACGGTGCCGGTGTCAGACGCGTTTGCCGGCCTCGAGCCATTCGTGGCGTGGGAACGCGGACGCACGGCCCTCGAATCGCTGCATGTGAGCGCGCTGGCCGCTGCCGCCGAGGCGTTCAGCCGCGCCGTGGGCGGCGCACCACACTACGCTGCAGCGCACGCCGGACTGGCCAACGTGCACGTGTTCCGCTACGAAGCCACGCGTGTGGACAATGCACCGGCCGCGGACGCACTCACGGCCGCCATCGCCGCCGCGCGCCGCGCCACCGAGCTGGATGCCACGCTGGGCGAAGGCTGGGCCGCGCTTGGGCACGCGCTCGGCTGCGCCGGCCAGCTCGAAGAGGCGCGCGCCGCCCTGCAGCAGGCGCTCGCCCTCGAACCGCGCAACTGGCGGCATCACTACCGTCTGGCCGTGGCGTCGTGGGGCGAAACGCGCCTCGGCGCGGTCGAGCGCGCAGAGACGCTGCTCCCGGGCTTTCCGGGCGCGCAGACCGCTGCCGCCATGGTGCTCATCGCGCGGCAGGCGTTCGAGCTCGCAGCCGACGCCGCCGCGCGCGGCGCCACGGCGCAATCCGCGCAACACGATCAGTCGCGGTATCC
>JALHON010000048.1:0-21068 GCA_022842985.1 Acidobacteriota bacterium
GCGCACGTCGAGCCCGCCGGAGAGCGTCGCGCGCTCGATGGTCGGGAAATGGAACGGCCGCGCCGCGCCGGCGGCCGGCAGCTTCGAGCGATCGACGCGGCTCATGCGGGATGCACCGGTACGGCGCCCGGCAGCGCGAGGCTGGCCTGCCCGCGCGGCACGACGCTCAGCGCGACACCGGGCGCTTCGCGCAGCCAGCGCCGCACGGCGGCCGCCACCGAGCTGGCCGTGGCGCGCGCGTAGCGCTCGCGATCGGCGTGGATGAATCCGGGCGACCCGGTGAAGACGTTGTAGGCGTTCAACTGATCGGACTTCCCGCCGAAGCCGCCGATCGTCTGCACCCGGTAGACGAACTGCGCTTCGGCCCGCGCGGTGGCGCGTTCGAGTTCGTCGGTCGTCGGGCCGGTCGCCGCCAGATCGTCGAGCGTGCGTTCGACGACCTCGGCGATGGCGGCGAGCGACTGACCGGGCGCGGCGGTGGCCGAGATGTGGAACACACTCGACATCTCGCGCGAGGCCTGCAGCGCCGAGACGTCGGCGGCGAGGCGCGTGTCGTAGACGAGCGCGCGGTAGAGGCGCGAGGTCTTGCCGTTCGAGAGTACGTCGGCGGCGATGTCCATCGCCGCGTCGTCGTCGTGGAACATCGGCGGCGTATGCCAGGCGAGCGACAGGCGCGGCAGCTCGACGCGGTCTTCGAGCACGAGCCGGGCCGGCGCCGCCAGCCGCGCGTCGCGCCGCGGATGCACCACGGCCGGGCCGGCCGGAATCTCGCCGAAGTAGCGCTCGACGAGGGCCAGCGTGGCCTCGGTGTCCACATCGCCGGCAATGGCAATCGAGGCGTTCGCCGGATGGTAGAACGTGCGGAAGAACTGCCGCGCGTCGTCCACGCTCGAGGCCACGAGGTCGGCCGGCGCGCCGATCGTGACCCACGAATACGGATGGTCCGGCGGGAAGAGGGCCTCGGCGAGCGCCACGCTCGACAGGCCGTAGGGCCGGTTCTCGTAGTTCTGACGCCGCTCGTTGAGCACGACCTCGCGTTCGGTCGTGAACTTCTCCTCGCTGAGCGCCGGCAGCAGGTGCCCCATGCGATCCGACTCCATCCACAGCGCCAGTTCGAGCGACTGCGACGGCACGACTTCCCAGTAGTTGGTGCGGTCGGTGTTGGTCGAGCCGTTCACGAGGCCGCCCGCTTCCTGCAGGGCTTCGAAGTAGCCGGCCGGATGATGGGCCGAGCCCTTGAACATCAGGTGCTCGAAGAGGTGCGCAAAGCCGGTGCGTCCGGGTTGTTCGTGGCGCGAGCCCACGTGGTACCACACGCTCACGGCCGCCATCGGAATGTGGCGGTCTTCGTGCACGATGACGTCGAGCCCGTTCGGAAGCGTGTGGGTGGTGTAGGGAATGTCCATCGCGTCAGGCGCCAAACCGCCATCCTATCGTGAAGGTGCGCATCGCGTCACGGCGCATCGCCGCGCGAGGCGCCGCGGCCCGCGCGATCACACGACCGCACCGAAGAGCCGGCCGACGAGCGCCGTCGATGCCATCGCCACCGCGCCCCAGAACGTGACGCGCGCGGCGCCGCGGAGTACGGGCGCACCGCCGAGCTGGGCGGCGAAGGCACCGAGCCCCGCCAGCAGGAGCAGCGTCGAACCCGCGACGATGACACTGATGCGCGGCACCGGTACGGACATCGTGACGAGCACCGGCAGCGCGGCGCCGAGCGCAAACGCCGCGGCTGACGTCAGTGCCGCCTGCAGCGGCCGCGCCTTCGAGAGGTCGGTCATGCCAAGCTCGTCGCGCGCATGCGCGCCGAGCGCATCGTGGGCGGTGAGCTCGGTGGCCACCTGCTCGGCCAGCGCCGCGCTCAGACCGCGCGCACGGTAGATTCCGGCCAGTTCCGCGTGTTCGAGCGCGGGGCTGTCCTGGAGCTCGCGCCGCTCCCGTTCGTAGTCGGCACTCTCCGTGTCGGCCTGCGAGCTGACCGACACGTACTCGCCCGCGGCCATCGAGAGCGCGCCGGCCACGAGGCCCGCCGACGCCGTGAGCAGCACCGCCGCGCGATCGACGCCCGATGCCGCCGCGACGCCGACGACGAGACTGCTCGTCGAGATGAGGCCGTCGTTGGCGCCGAGCACCGCAGCGCGCAGCCAGCCGACGTGCGCCGTGCGATGTCGCTCCACATGCATGGTGAGGTCCCGCCGGTCTCAGCATACTGCCCGCGGCCAGATGAAGTACGGTATCTGCCGACGATGGAGCCGCCCGCTGCCGCCACCGACACCTCCGCGGTGGATGCCGCGCCGGCCTGGCACATGCTCGGCTGGCTCGCGGCTGCCGAACTGCTCGGCATGTCGCTGTGGTTCTCGGCCACCGCCGTCACACCGTCGCTCGTCGAGGCGTTCCGTCTGTCGCCGGTCGAAGCCACGTGGCTGACCATGGCGGTGCAGGGCGGCTTCGTCATCGGCACGCTCGTCACGGCCGTCGCCAACCTCGCGGACGTCTTCCCGGCGAAGCGCCTGATGGGCGCCGGCTGCATCGCCGGCGCGATCGCCAACACGGCTGCGCTCATCGCCGTCTCGCCGCTCACGCTCATCGCAACGCGCGTGCTGACCGGCGCGGCCCTCGCCTGGGTCTACCCGCCGGCCATGAAGCTCGTGGCCGGCTGGTTCCGCCGCCATCGCGGCGTCGCCCTCGGCGTGCTCGTGGGCGCGCTCACACTCGGCAAGGCCACGCCGCACCTGCTGACGGCGCTTTTCGGCGGCGACTGGCAGACGTCGATGCAGTTCACGTCGACGCTTGCACTCGCCGGCGCCGCCATGGCGCTCGGGATCGTGCGCGACGGTCCGCTGGCGGTCACCGCGGCGCGCTTCGACATGGGCGCGATCCGCCGCATCGCCGCGGTGCGCGAGGTGCGCCTCGTGACGCTTGGCTACCTGGGCCACATGTGGGAGCTCTACGCGATGTGGGCGTGGGTGGGGGCCTTCGCGGCGGCCAGTCTCGCCGCGGGCGGCATGCGCGACGTAACGCGTCCGGCCGCGCTCGTGGCCTTCGTCGCGATCGGCACGGGCGCCCTCGGCTGCGTGCTGGCGGGCCGGCTGGCCGACGTGGTGGGCCGCGCGCGTATCGCCCGCGCGTCGATGATCGTCTCGGCCGCCTGCGCGCTCGGCACGGCGCTCGCCTACGGACGCCACCCCGCCTGGCTCGTGCTGCTCGTCGCCGTCTGGGGCTTCAGCGTGGTAGCCGACTCGGCGCAGTTCTCCGCGCTCGTGAGCGAACACGCACCGCCAGACGCCGTGGGCACGGCGCTCACGCTGCAGACCTCGCTCGGCTTCCTGCTGACGATGGTGACGATCGACGCGCTGCCGCGCGTGGCGGCCGTGGCCGGCTGGCAGTGGGCGTGCGCGCTGCTCGCGCTCGGCCCCGTCTTCGGCACGCTGGCCATGGGACGACTCGGCCCGCCTGGCGGGAACAACGCTGGCTGAAGCGGTGGAGTAAGCTTGATCGGTTGCCTCGGAGGATTTGGTGATGTCAGACGGATTGCAGCCGGCCGCGGTGCTGGATGCCCTGAAGCGTGTGGTCGATCCCGAGTTCGGGAAGGACCTCGTGGCGCTCGGCATGGCGAAGCAGGTGACGGTGGCCGACGGTCGCGTGGCCTTCACGCTCGAACTGCCCACCCCGGCCCACCCGCTGCGCCAGCGGCTGCGCGACGAGGCTGAGGCGGCCGTGGCCGCCCTGCCCGGCGTGAGCGGCGTGGACATTACGGTGACCGCCAACGTGAAGGCCGTGACGAAGCCCGAACACGGCGGCACGCCGCTGCCCACCGTGAAGAACATCATCGCGGTGGGCGCCGGCAAGGGCGGCGTGGGCAAGACCACCGTGTCGGTGAACATGGCGCTCGCGCTCTCGCAGATGGGCGCGAAGGTGGGCATCCTCGACGGCGACGTCTACGGCCCCAACGTGCCGCTCATGTTCGGCATCTCGACCGAACTCGGCACCGACGGCGAGAAGATCATCCCGGCCGAGAAGTTCGGCGTGCAGATCGTGTCGATGGGGTTTCTCGCCAAGGACGATCAGGCGCTCATCTGGCGCGGGCCGATGCTGCACAGCGCCATCCGCCAGTTCTTCACCGAAGTGGCGTGGAAGGACCTCGACTATCTCATCATCGACATGCCGCCGGGCACCGGCGACGTGGCCCTCTCGCTCAGCCAGACGGTGAAGGTGGCCGGCGCGGTCGTGGTGACGACGCCGCAGGTGGTCTCGCTCGCCGACACCCGGCGCGCGGTGAAGATGTACGAGAAGCTCACGATTCCCACGCTCGGCCTCGTGGAGAACATGAGCTACTACGCCTGCCCGAACTGCCACATCGAAAGCGATATCTTCGGGCACGGCGGCGGCGAGTCGCTGGCGAAGGAAATGGGCGTGGCGTTCCTCGGGCGCCTGCCGGTGTATCCGCCGATCCGCGTCGGCGGCGATCGCGGCGTGCCGCTCGTCATCGGCGATCCGCAGTCGGCGGCCGCCCGCGGCATCTTCGAACTCGCCGAACGCGTGGCGATCCGCGCGGCGGTGGCGGCGCACGAGAACGCGATCAAGCACAAGGGCAAGATTCCGCTCATTCAGGTGAAGTAAGGCGGCGTATCGCACGGCGCGGTACCTTGCCAAGAGGCTGCTCAGTCATGCGCTCGAGGCGTCGCCGTCGGCCACGCGGTGGGCGTTTCGTGGTCTTGATTCGGTACGCGCCCTTCTGTTCTCCTGTTCCCACGTTGCGTGGGTGGCAAACATCGGCTGCCCGGACGTCGACTTTACAGCGCGCTTCTGATATGGAAAGACCCTTCGTCAACGTCTAGTTCTGAACGGGCCGGTGGGCGTCCACCGGCCCGTCGTGTCTCACCCCGTCATCGGATCGGCCGAGCGGCAACGACGATGACTCACGCTGATATTCGCGGGTTGGCGACCGCATGACCGTGGTTCGTCGGGAGCTGCCTCGCTCTAGGAGCGCGAGTTCGAGACCGAAGTCGTCTATCGCATAGAAGCGCCGAGGGGTCTCCTTTCGTCAGTCGGCCGATCCGATCACTGGGTGAGCGCCGCCCACACGAAGCCGGTGAGTTCGCGCGCGACGGCCGTGACGATGTGCTGCTTCGGCTTGCCGCGGCCGGCGAGCACGCGATACTTGCGGTGTAACCGCTGTTGCGCGGCCCACGCGCGCGCCTGCACGGCCTCGTCCGCCCCGTCCTGGCGTTGACGCAAGCGATGCCCGACCAAGGGATGGTGCCGGTAGTGCCAGGCGGCCTCGACCAGCACGCGGCGTAGATGCGCGTTGCCCGTTTTGGTGATGGCCCCGCGTGCCTTCTTGGTCCCGCTGGAGTGCTCGGAAGGCACCAGGCCCACAAACGCCATCGTGCTCGGCGCCGACGGGAAGCGCCGCGGGTCGCCCAATTCGGCGGCGATCGTCAACGCCGTCAGGTCGTCGATGCCGCGGAAGCACCGCAAGCGCTCGACGCGGGGCCGCAGGGGCTCACGCGTGAGCAACGCTTGCAGATCGGTCTCGACCGCGCGCAGCCGCGCCACGGCTTCATCGACCGCACGCAGATACGCGCGGTGCGTCTGGTCCAGCGCGGGTATCGACCACGTCTGCGCGCGGAGCCAGGCGTCATGCTTCTGTGACCACGCCTTCTTGGTCCCCGTGAAGCGCCGTCCGTGCCACAGCAGGAACTTCGACAGCCGATGCCGCGCACGAAGCAGGTCGGCGCGGATGTCCTCCCGGCACCGGAGTAGATCGCGCGCGGCCTCCTCCTGGTCGGTGGGCACGTGGACCGCCGTCAAGGCGCCCGCCCGATACAGCACCGCGCGCTGGGCCGCGTCGCGCCGATCCGTCTTGATCCGATCCCCCGGGCGTCGCGGCATCAGCGCGGGGGCAATCACGTCACACGGGACGCCGTCCGCGACGAGCGCGCGCTGCAGCTCGAAGCCGCACGGCCCCGCTTCGTAGCAGCACCGCAGCGAGGCCGGCGCCCCGAGCCGGCGCACGAACCGGCGCAGCTCGCCCAGATCCGAGGTCATCGGATGCAGCACCGGTGTCCGCTGTCCCGCCAGAAGGACCGCGGCCACCGTCGTTGCCGCGTGCTGATCGAACGCCACGATGGTAGTAGACTCGCCCATGACCGGCCTCCTTTGTATGCGGCTCTGCGTTGAGCCCCCGCAGGTCCAACGTAACCCGCGTGAGATGCAAAGCCGAGGTCGGTCTTTCCGTATGGTCTAGTACTACTTTGTCAGATCCGGAGCGAGACCTGTTGCAGTTTGAGCATGCGCTGCAGGTAGTGCGGTCGTGTGACGAAGAAGTGCGCGGTGAGTACTTCCTGGATGATGGCGCGGACGCGGGGCAACGTGAGGCCGCGTGACGCCCGGCGTTGCCGTTCGACCTGCAGAAAGGTGTAGGCCACCGCGATGAGCGCGGCGTGGCGCTGCCACCCGGGCAGCGAACGCCCTTCGAAGTGGTCCAGCCCGAGTTCGCCCTTCAGGTCTTCGTATTGCTTCTCAATCGCCCAGCGTTGATGCGCGAGGTGCACGAGCGCTTTGAGCGACGCGGTCGCCGGCAGATGCACGAGGTAGTACTTCGTGCGCGGCGTCTCGCCGAGATCGCGCTCGGCCAGCAGCCAGACCTCCGGCGCCAGCGTCCGGTGCCGCCAGGCGTGGGCAGGCGTGACGCGGATCGCGGCGAAACGGGCGTGCCACGTGCGCGCCGTCGGCGCGTTCTGCCACGACACGCGGCGCCACTGCCGCCTTGACCACGTCGCGACTTCGGCCGCGACGCTGCGCGGGGCGACGTCCGGCGACAGGGTGGGACGGGTGCGCGGCCGGCCGTGCCCGCGTGGTGAGGCGGCGGGCCGGTGCAGGACGGGCGTACCGACAAAGACGCTGAGGGTGGACGAGACGCCGAGCGCATACGGCAAGTGCGCGCGATGCAGCGTCGTCCGCAGCGTCGAGTTGTCGCCGAATTCGGCATCGCCCAGGACGGCGGTGATCCGGAAGCCCGCCGCACGGACTTGGCGCAGCAAGGTCAGGGCCTGCCGCCACTTCTCCTGAAACCGAACGGGCGCCGCGATGCGGCCGCGCGTGCGCGCGGCCGGCGTGAGCCAGTCCTTCGGCAGATACAACTGCGCGCCCAAGAGCCACGCGTGCGTGCCGGTCCAGAGGGCGACGGTGGTCGCGACCTGGCAATTGGCGATCTTGCCGAGCGCGCCACAGTACTGCCGCGCCACGCCGACCGAGTGCCGGCCCTGTTTGGGGAAACTCGTCCCGTCGAAGATCAGGACGCCTTCGCGGACCGGCACCAACCGCCGCAGCTGTTGCCAGACGCGCTCGGGCGCCCACGGCGCGTCGGTGATGAAGTGCTGCAGCGCCTGATAGCTGTCGGGCTCGCTGACGCGCGCCAGCATCGCGCTCATAGATTTGCGCGGGCTATCGCTCAGCACCCCGAGCAGATACCGGCGAAACGCGCCCCGCTGGGCGACGTGTCCGAAGGCCGATTCGAACGGCTCCAGCCACATCAGCAACCGATCGATCCACGCAGGGGCATTCGCCGGGAGCACTGCGGGCAGCGTACCGAAAAGTCGCGCTCAGTACAATGTCCTCAAATCAGATCACGCCGGAATCCTGCGGCCGTCAGCGGATCTGACAAAGTAGTACTAGGAGTTTGCGGAAAAACGACGGGTGAAGGGATCGACACGGGGCGGCGGTCGTACTACCATGGGCGGTCACGGTCTTCACGAAGAACCGCGACCGGCTGCTGAATCAGGCGGTGGCACAGCGCTTCTTTCAGTTGGTCGTTGAGCAAGCGACGCCGTGGCTCTCGGACGAGCACTTCACCGTCGATGGCACCCTGATCGAGGCCTGGGCCGGGCACAAGAGCTTTCAGCGCAAGGACGACGACCCGGACGATCAGGGGCGCCACTTCCACGGGCAGACGCGCACGAACGACACGCACGCGTCGAAGACGGACCCCGACGCGCGCCTCTATCGGAAGTCCGACGGCGTGGAGGCGCGGCTCGCCTATCTCGGCCACGTGCTCATGGAGAACCGCCATGGACTGGTCGTGCAAGCGCGCGCGACACAGGCGACCGGCACGGCGGAACGCGACGCCGCTCTTGAGATGCTGCGCGCGCACGGGGCGGGCCCGGGGTGCACGCTGGGCGCCGACAAGCACTACGACACGCGCGGGTGTGTCGCCGACGTGCGGGCGCTCGGCGTCACCCCGCATGTGAGTCAGAACCTGAATCGTCACGGCGGCAGTGCGATCGATGGCCGGACCACCCGGCACGAGGGCTATGCGATGAGTCAGGCGTGTCGGCCCCGCGTCGAACGGGTCTTTGGGTGGATCAAGCCGATCGCGGGGCTCCGCAAAATCAAACTCCGCGGACTCGCACACGTCGAGTGGCTCTTCGTCTTCGCGTGCGCCGCCTTCAACGTGAAACGACTCGTCAATCTCCGCGCGAGGGCAGCCGCATGACGCGTCGAGACGGCCGCCACGTCAGCGCCGCCGCGAGGGGCGGGCCGACGGCACCACTGACGAACCGCGTGCCGCCCTCACAGGCGCCGTGTAATCGCGGTTTTTCCGCAAACTCCTAGACTCTCGCGCCCGTTTCAGCACGTTCCAGCAGATGAGCCCACAGCCGAGGCTGAGGAACAGTTCGTGGACCATCGGCCGCCGCTCGTGGCGGATGTTGAGCCGGCGTAAGCGGTGGGGCCACGCCGGGGAGCGCTCGACAACCCACCGCGCCGTCCTGAGGCCGCTGCCGTGCAGGGTCTTGCGCCGCGCCAGGGCAAGCACGACCCGCCGCCCTCACAGCTGGCCGCGGTGCCGCTCCCGAGTCGTAGCCCCGGTTGCCCTGCACTCGGTCTTCGCGGCGTCGGGGCCGCCCGCGCAGGGCGGGATGGCATCGACAGCGGCAGGAGTTGGGCGATGTTGTTCCGATTGGCGGCCGTCAAGCGCGCCACCAGCCGGATGCCGCGCGCATCCGCCAGAACGTGGTGTTTCGACCGCTCCTTACGGCGATTGTTTGGGTTCGGGTCATTCTTCCGCCCGCGCAAAATCATCGAGCAGGCACGAGGGCAACACGGGCGACCGTGCCAAATTGGTCGACCGAGTACAAGGGCAAAGTCAGAGACTCATGAAACGGACTTTACGGGACCACGAGGCTCTGTGCCCCACTGAACAGCCCCGTACCGCAGGCGTTGATTCCGGCTACTCTGATCACGTAAGTGCCAGGGGCCACAGCCCCCGCAACCATGCGTACCGAACTGGGAATGTCGCCGCTGAACGCGCCGGTCACGTTCAGAACATAGCGCGCCGCTGCTGGCCCGGTCGCTGCCGGGTCCCAGCGCACGTGCGCCGTTCGCCCCACGGTGTAGACGACGACGTTGGTGACGGCCAGCGGCGGCCCGGAGCACCCGACGGGCACGGTGATCGTGGTGGCATTCGACGGGCCACTAGCGCCCGCCGCGTTGGTGGCGGTCAACGAGAGTGTATAGGTGCCGGAGGGCACGCCGGCCACACTGTAGCCATCAACGAGGCCGAGCGGCACGACCACGCTGGCAGAGCCACTGACCCCGAGGGCGACGCCGGTCGGTGGTCCGCCGCCGAAGGTGTTCACCCATCGCAGCTCGACGGCATTGCCTGACACGGTCGCCTGCAGATTCGCCGGCGCCGAGGGCGGCGCGGGCGTGTTCACATGCGCCACGACGTCTGCCGAGGCGGCGCTCACGGCGCCGCCTGCCACCGTGCGGATGCGGACGTGGAAGATGCCCGAGGGCATCGACAGCGTCAGGCTGGGCGCAGACCCCAGCGGCAGGATGCCGAGAACCTGCCCCGGGGCCAGCCCGCCCTCGATCTGGTAGCCCGTGGGCGCGGGACCGCCCGCTGGCGGCACCCACTCGAAGGTGACGAGGCTGCCGGTGATGGCGGCGACTCTCAGGCCCGTGGGCGGCAGCGGCTGTCCCGACGCGGCGACGTCGATCGACACCGTGGCCGTGGCCCCGCCACCGGAAGTGCTCGTGGCGCGATACGTGAACACATCACGACCGGTGAAGCCGCCATTGGGCGTGTAGCTGAACGCCCCGTCGGCCGCCAGCGTCACCACACCGCCGGTTGGCGGCGACACCAGCACGGCGGACAAGCCGCCGCCGTCGTTGCTGCTGTCGTTGCCGAGCACACCTGGCGCCGCCACGGTGAGTGTTACGCCGAACGCGGTGGCGTAGCTATCTGCGACGGCGGTGGGCGTGCCGGCGCTGGGAACCACCTCGTTCGACGGCGTCGAGAAGGTGCCACTGCCGGCAGCGTTGGCGGCGCGAACGCGGAAGCTGTATCGCGCACCATTCACGAGCCCGCTCACCTGGATGGGCGAGGCGGTGCCGGAAACGGTCGACCCGCCGGGGCTGACCACAACGTCGAAGCGGATGACCGGAGCGCCGCCCGTATTGATCGGGGTCGAGAAGCTGACCACCGCCGAACTGGAACCCGCAACGGCGGAGACGCCCCGAGGCGCATCGGGCGGCACGACCGGTGTGGTGACCGTGACCGGCGCGGAATACGACGACGCGCCGCCGGCGTTGAAGGCCGAGATGCGATAGGTGTACGCGGTATTCGGCGACAGGCCGTTGTCGGCGTAGGACCGCGCCGAGGCACCCAGGATGGCCACGTCTTCGAATCCGCCACTGCCAGGCGCCAGGCGCTCGATGCGGAAGCCCGAGGCCGCCGAGCCGACGAGGCTCCACGTCAGGGTCGCGGCAGAAGGTGATGCGAGCGTGACCTGCGGTGTGGCTGGCGCGCCCGGGTTGGATTCCCCATTCAGCACGCCCGCCTCCGTCGAGGCAAGATCCGTAGTGAACTGCTCGATGTTGATGCCCCCGGCTACGACGATCTGTGTTCCCACGACGCCAACCGCCGCCTGGGCTCGGCGGCTGGCCGTCAGAGAACCCACGGTCTTCCACACGTCGATGACCGGATCGTACTCATCGACGCTCGCAAACGTGTTGTCGGCGCCGCAGCTCGCACAGCCGCTGAGGCCGCCGAGGACGAGCAGGCGATCGCCGAGAACGGCGCCGCTCGCGAGCTTCCGCGCCGTGGGCGCGCCGGCCCTGACGGCCCAGGTATCTGCCACCGGGTCGTACGCCTCGAGGCGCGTCGAGTTGAACGCGCCTGGCGAATTGTCCAGGCCGCCGCTCACAAAAATCTGTCCGTTCCACACGGCGACCGCCGCGTAGCCGCGCGCGGTGGGCATGACGCCCGCCTTCGGCGTCCAGGCCGCCGTGGTCGGGTTAAAGGCGAGCACGTCGGCCAGCGGACTGCGGAGCGACAGGTCGCTGCCACCAATCACGAAGACCTGGCCGTCCACGGCCGCCACGGCGGCGCCCTGCCGCAGCGGCCCAGGCACGTCGCTGACTGCCCAAGTGTCGGAGGTCGTGTCGTAGATCCTGAGGCGTGTAGTGCCGACCCCCCAGTCGCCCGTGACGACATAAATTCTTGAGCCCACGACGGCGGCACCGCCGTCTCCCATACCACCCGCAGCCTCGGCGATCGGCGTCCAGGTGTTGGCGCCAAGGTCGTAGGCGTAGCTGCGCGGTGATCCGCGCACGCCGAAGAAGAACAGGCGGCCGCCGAATACCGCTGACGCCGCGGCCCTGCCCGCCTCCGGAGCAGGTGCCCGGGGCTGCCAGGCAAGCGCGCCGACGCCGGATTGGCCGACGATGACCGCGACCGGAATGCGAACTGGGCTGCCCGCCACTCCCGCCGCTGTCACCGTCACATTGGCGTAGTATGCACCCGCTGCCATCCCAGCAGTGGTTGCGGTCACCGTCGCCTGCACAGGGTCGGCAGCCGAGGAGCCACCACCCGGAGACGCCGTGAGCCATGGCTGGTCGGTGGCGATGGCGAACGCCATCGTGCCGCCACCGCAGTTCCGGATCTGCAGCGAGCGCGTGCTCGTGGGCGGGCCGCCCTGGCTGACAACGAAGTCCATCGACGTCGGGCCGACACACAGGGCCGCAGGCGGCGCCGAGGGAGTGACGAATGTCTGATCCAGCCCGAGCGTCGTGCCGACGGCGTTCTGCGCGACCGCGCGATAGTGGTAGGTCGCTCCGGGCGCCAAGCCGGTGATGAGCTTGGTGTAACCCAGCGTGTTCGCGCCGCCGCCCTGACTCTCAGGAGCCGTCACGTTGCCATAACTCGTGGTCGCGCCCCACTCGAACCAGGCCGATGCAGTCAGGTCGTTGGGATTGACGGTGCCGTAGAGGAGGGCTTCATTCGCCCGCAGGTTGAAGGGTGTGCCGGTGACAACCGCGGGCGGCCGCGCAATCACGGGTGCCGGCTCGCCGCTGCCCGTCACGCTGGGGCTGAACACGCCAGCCGCGGACGACAACGTCACGGACCGCGTCGTGCTGCCGGTGGACGAGGGCGTGAAGCGCACCACGACGACGCTGCTCGCTCCGGCGGCCAGCGCGAACGCCTGCGACGACACGATCGAAAACGGGGCGCTGACGCTCGCCGTCACGTTCAGCGCCGTGCCGCCCGTGTTGAAGACGGTCAGCGCTGCGTCGCGGTAGCTGCCGATGATCGTGGCGCCGAAGTCGATGGGGGCGCCGCTGTAGTTGAAGGCAGC
Organism: Acidobacteriota bacterium; assembly: GCA_022842985.1. Taxonomy (GTDB): domain Bacteria; phylum Acidobacteriota; class Vicinamibacteria; order Vicinamibacterales; family UBA2999; genus CADEFD01. The sequence continues at coordinate 12,645 of JALHON010000048.1, forward strand.
CGTCGTCACCCCGGCGCCTGACACGACACGGGAGGCGTCACCCCCGCCCGTAAGTTCCACCGTCGCGACGTCACTGCCGGCCGCGAGCGGCGTGTAACGCACGGTCACCGGCGCCGACGCGCCCGCGGCAATCGAGTACGACGCCCCGGCCACCACCGAAAAGCGTCCCGACGTCGTCGCGACGCCCGTCAACGGTCCGGTGCCGACGTTCGTCAGCGTCAACGTCCGATCGGCAAAGCCGCCCACCGTGACGGAGCCAAAATCGAGCGCCTGCGGTGACACCGACAGCGCGCTCGCCGCGCCCGGCTGCACGGTAACCCTGGTTCGACTGCTCCAGGCGGCAGTGCCACCGGTCACGGTGTGCGCGACGAAGTAGTAGGTCGTGGGTACCGACACGAGCGGCGCCGTCAGCGTGGCCGACATTGTGGCCGGCGCCAGGCCGCGTGCGAGATTGACCGTGCTGCACGGAGGGGTGGTGGCCGCGCTGCACCGCGACGCGTCCGTCGGGTCGACCGGATCCCAGTGCACGTTCGAGTGGGTGACGCTCGACCCGCCGCGATTGCGCCACGTCACCGTGTACGCCTGCCCGGAGGTCATCGTGGCCGGGGGCGGCGTCTGCCACTCGACGGATGGAGCGTTCAACGCTCGCCAGACCTCCGCCCACACGTTCGCGTCGCTGGTTTCGCACGTATGAACCTGGGCAGCAATGACGTAGTTGAAACCGTCTCTGGTATCCATGAGCCGATGACAGGGCAGTGATTCTCGACCGCTGGCAGGAGCCGGATGCTCGATATAGATGCCGCGGCGCGTGACGTGCGACGGATTGCCGGGCAGGTAGAGCTGTGACTCGAAGCTCACGATGCCATCACCTGGACCAGGCATCTGACCGATGTCGCCCGATCCGGCAATCAGCGTATAAGCGATGTCATTGGGCGGTGCAGTGGCGCCATTCAGCGTGTTGAGGCGCGTGAGCGACGTGCTGCCCGGACGCAGGTCGTTAACGGCGACGCTGCCGAAGTCGAAACGGAGGCCATCGAAGAATCCGACAAGAATCGGATACTCCAGCACGACGTCGCGCAATATGGTGGCAAGCTCTGACCCGAGATGCGGTGTGCCCACAGTTACCAGCCGCGCGACGTCGCCGGCGTATCGATTCGTGCCAAGGGACTGAACGTACGCACGGGCCGCCAAGCCACCCATGCTGTGGCCGACCAGAACGACCTTCGTCGCCCCGGTGGCAGCACGCACGCGCCTCACGATCGCCGCCACCTCGAGCCCCTGTTGCTGCAGCGTCAGCGACTGCGAGGGTGATGGCAGCCGTTGCCAATCCGACATGTTCATGAAGAAGTAGTCGGCGGATGCGTTCGTCAGTCCGGTGACTCCAGCGCCGGGGACGACTTGCAGATCGCCACCACCAATCCAGCCCGCCGCGTCCAGCCACTTGACGGCTGGCCCCCACGCACCCTGAGCGCTCGAGGCTAAGCCATGAATGAAGATCACTGGATACGGCGCACTCGTCGGGGCCAACGCGGACGCCGGGCTGGCGAACGTTGCCAACGCCCAAAAGGCGAGGACGAGAAGCCGATTCAGAACCCGCTCGAAGCGGCACTGCGCGAGACGGCCGATCGTGACGGAGCAACTCATCGCAGCGTGACCTCGTTCGGCGCGGTGCAGGCCTCGGGGGAGGCGATTTGTGACAAGACTATAGACCTTCCCGCATCGCACTTCTCAGGTCCATAAACAAGTCTTCACTGGGCCTGAATTTCAGCGTGTGATAACTGCGCAGCGGCACGCAGCGGCAGCTTTCGAGTTCGCCATTCGTGCTTCTGGCTCAGCCATTGACATCGACGCTAGCGCCCTCGGCGATACTGCTGTGCATGTAGAACAGCGTCACGCGGCCGTCTATCGAAAGCCCTCAGCTCATGCCCGCTGAACCTGACAAAGTAGTGCTAGACCCTGTCACCGTCCGCCCGCTAAGTGACCGTACTTACCTCTCCACTCCGTCAGAGCCCTGTTTGCTTCCTCAACAGTTCTCTTGGCTTCTTCAATCGTCGGCACGTTGAAGGCCCACGCTTGAGGTGCGCCGCAACCTAGTTCGTTTGCCCAGCGCAAAATGACGGTTACTCCAGGATGCCCCGTCGGCATTGGGGCCACGCTAAATCCGTCGACGCATCCAAACCACTGGACCTGTTGGCTGGCTTCGCGTGCCGGATACTCGTCCGTCATGAAGCTACCCCTTAGCCGCCGAGCCGGCTGCTGCGCATATGACACAGTAACGCTCACATCTGATACGACATAGTTACCTCCAGCAAAGGCATGCTCGCCGTACGCCCCCAATACGAGTTGGAGCTCTCCTCTAAGCAACTCCTTGGTGGGCGTCTTGGATGCAGTCAGGAGGTCCAAGTATGCCTGCCGTTCCTTCTGCTGCCGACCGAGCTCCGCAGCCTTGAATTCATCGACTTGGGTCTTCTGAGTCGATGTCAGCTCCGGAGCGGTGCGGTTTGTGATCAGTGACGAAAGAGTCTCAACACGCCATCCGTCGTCGTATCGCCTGAACACCGATTGGCCCGTCCCGAAGATGGAGACCATCGGCTTCAGTACGTCTGGAATACCCACTCGCGACCAGCGAAAATCGACCTGCTTAATGCCTTGTCCAAGTGGCGTATCGGCGATTCCCGTGATTTCGTCCACAACAAAGGCATAGGGAACCTTCAGCTCGATCTTCGATGCGTCGGCTCCCGAGACGGCCTGCAACAACGCGGCATTGTTTGGGCCGCCTTGGGCCACATACTCTTGATAGCCTCCGTCTAGCCATTCCGCGGAAGTGTACTTCGCGACGAACGTACTGTGCGCTGTTGGCAGCGTCTTCGCTGCGCTGCGCGTCAGCTCCGCTGATGAGCACGAAGCGATAGGGAGAAGCCCCAACGCGATGGCGGCTAGTCGTTTCATGCCGTGGCGCCTTTCGATTTCGGCTTTCTTGGCTAACGTTGTATAAGCAGGCGGCCAGATACTCAGGGTGCCGAGCGGACGATTCTGCTCTCTACCCGGGACTCAAGCCCCTAACCCGCCCATCAATGCCGCCATTCTCGTCGCCGGCTTCGGCGCCGTCAACCGGTTCCTGAGTAGGAGGGTGTGTCGACAGGTGACGGTTGCGGCCAGCCAGGGCAGCGGACGCTCAGAAGCGCTGGATGTCTTGGTTAGAAGCTATCTCATAAACGCCCAGAGCAGCCTGAAACATCGGTAGGATCGCCGTCGTACTCGACGGCATCGACCTGACCGACGCCCAGTGGGCCGTGCTCGAACCGACGTTCCGTCCTCGCCGTCGTCCGGACGGACGCGGGCGGCCGTGGACGGATCTGCGCGCCGTCATGAACGGGGTGCTGTGGGTGCTGCGCACCGGCGCCCCCTGGCACGACTTGCCCTCGCGGTATCCGCCGTACCAGACCTGCCACCGCCGCTTCCAGCTCTGACAGCGGTCGGGACGCCTCGACCGCTTGCTGCAGCGCCTCGCCGAAGACCTGCGAGATCGCCGGAAGATCGATTTCAATGAAGCCTTCGTCGACTCGACCTTCGCCTCGGCGAACAAAACGGGCCCTGAATCGGTCCAACGCGCCGTGGCAAAGGCTCCAAGATCATGCCGATCCGCGACCGCGGGGGGTCTTCCTGTCGCCGTGCACGTGGCCAGCGCTTCACCGCATGAGCCCCACCTCGTCCCCGCCACCCTCGACGCGCGCTTCCTTCCCGACCTCCCGTGGCGATTGATCGGCGACCGCGGCTACGACAGCGACGGCCTCGACGAGCGACTGATGGCGCAGTACGGCATCGAGATGATCGCGGCGCATCGCCGGGGGCGCGCGAAGACCGAGGATGGTCGGCCGCTGCGACGGGCCAAGCGTCTCTGGAAGATCGAACAGCTCTTTGCCCGGCTGCACAACTGCCGCCGCGTCGTCACGCGCTGGGAGCGTCACGCCGGCAACTACCTCGGCATGGTGCAGCTCGCCTGTGCCCGCATCCTGCTCCTGGCTTTTGTGAGATAGCTTCTATGCATGCTGTGTCTCAACATTGTCTGACCAGACTCCGTCAGCGTCACGGCCAGAGCAAGCCGCCTACTTTCCGCCGGCCAGTCGCCACCGCCCATTCTCCAACGTCAGCTTGCTGGTGTCTTCCTTAGCCGACTGATTGCCGAACGTGACAACCATCTTGACGGTTGCGAGCTCGCCGTTCACTTCTTCCGAGACGATCTTGATGTCGCTGATTCCGCCGCGGGCCTTGATGTTCCTGGCCTCTTCCTCCAGGCCCGCCCGCATCTTCTGTCCCATCTGCTGGACCAGCCTGGCAGAGACCAGTGCCTGCGCCTCGGTGATTTCACCGTTCTCCAAATGCCTATAGAACGACGTACAGGTGGCGGCAGGGCCCGGGCGAATGAGTGCGCAGCCACTTACACACAGCACAACCAGAACGAAGGAGATCCACTTCGCATGACTCACTCGGCATCCTCCCTTGCAAAGCCTGGCACCGCGACGAGTCCCCCAGAAGCGGCCAACGTTCCCGGTAAGATGTACGGGGGCTGGCCAACCGGGAAGGTGAGAGACGCTCTGCCCCCACGAGTAACGTCGACACCGGCGGCCAGATACGCCTTCCACACCAGCTCAGTGCAGTACAATGCATCGTCAGTCGACAGCGCGAAGCCAGCGTCGAACGTCCGTCCCTCTTCGAAGAACGCGACGGCCGCGGCGCTCGCCTTCGCTCCGTGGGTGCCAGAGGGTTCTCTGTATAGAGCCGCCCCTGACGCGCTCTGGGCGCTCAAGTACTCGTGCAGGGGCACGCGCTTTACTGAGCCTCGAAGACCGAGCGCATCGTCGGGCTCCGCGTGGATTACCCAGACGCCGGACTCGTCCACATGGGCGACTCCTGCGTGGGAGTAGCGGAACTCTGACTCTGCGGCGACCACCACGTCACTGATTACTGATCGGCCACGCCTGAACACGACGTCCCCAGACCTGATCAGCGCTGAATCGTATCGCGTGAAGGTGACGGCCTGCGCACCGATCCCAACTGGGGCAGGGATCCCGCAGGACAGGGCGAACGCCAAGAAACCCCTCGCGAAAGCGCGCATCTGTGTGGTCCCAGGCGTCGGCGAGCCTTCCTCAGTCGACGACATAGGTGGACACCAGTTTGTCGTGCCACCCTTGCCGATCCTTGTCGAGCAGGATCCAGAGAAACCCTAGGCCCAGGATCATTCCTGAGATCACTTTCCCTATCCATTCTCGTACCAGCATCATCCCGAATCCGGCGCGCTCGCCCCCTTCTTTCACGACCCTCATGCCCAACATGTTCTTTCCGGGCGTGGTCCCCTTCGCGAACAGCATGAGCGCCCACACGAGGTATCCGAGGAACAGCACGACGAACAAGAGGCCACCGATTCCAGCTCCGGCCTCGGAACCCGTTGCTGCACCGACTCCAGCGACGCCGAGCATTGAGATGAACGCAACAAAGGGAATCAGCCCGTCGAGGAAATAGGCGCCCAGCCGCTTCGCTGGCGAGGCCAGGCGAGCAGCACTCTCGCCGCGTTGACCTGCGTGACAGATCGGGCACCAACGGCTTCCGGCAGGCAAGTCAGCATTGCATGAGCGGCAGGCAGACATTTCTGGCTCCAGTCTCTGATCACGCGAAGGGTCGGGGGGAGGCGCGCGTGAGAACGCCCGGAGTGCCGATAAGCGACTAAGGTTGAGGTTCTGGTGGAGACTCTGGCCCTTCGGCCAGTACCAGGGCGTTGATGCGCTCCGTCGCGGCGATCGCCTGCTGCAGACTTACGGAGACCATCTCTACCGCGCTAGGCTTGAAAGACAGCCCAAGGAGCATGCCCCCACTGGTCTCGATCGTGATGGCGATCTTTTTCTGAAACCAGAAGACGGCGGCCAGCACGAGCGCGAAAATCAAGCCTACGAGTACCGTCTCCGCGGAGCCCGACCGGCCCATCGCCGAGAATAGCGACAACACGACGATGAGTGCGGCGAGCATGAGCATCCACACGGGCTGGCTGTAGCCGCAGTGCGTGCTGCTTACTCTGGATACAGGAATGACCTGGTGCATCTCGCCGGACAGACTCGCCGCGGTGAACGAGACTTGGCGCTGCGTTACCGTCAGTGTCGTGAGCGTGTCCATGCCTATTGTGGTCAACAGCCACGCTACGAGACCTGACGGCCGTCCTTCGATTCTCACGGCGACGGGACCAGACTCTGATACCTCGAACTTCCGCAGCACGAGTACGGGGCCGGCCGCCGCCAGCGCGCCACGCCGAGCAAAGAACATGGCGATCGCGACAAGCAACAGTCCTTCGATGAACCCGAATGAACCGAACATCATGTCGCTCCGGTGTACCGCTGGCCGCTGATGGAACCGCGCGTGCAGGCATCCCGATACGGGGAATCGACCTGCGCTTGAAGGGATTTCTCGCGGGAAGGTCCGCGTGGCGCGAACCGTACCTGTACTGACACACCCCGTCAAGGGCGAACTTGCCACCTTTCGAGACAGGGACTGAACCGGTATTCTTCCGGAAGCAGTTCCCGTCGACTGACTGCGCGGCGGGTTGCCCAGAGCAAGGCCACTACCGAAGAGCTAGAGAGGTCGATCGACATGGAATCAGTCGAACCAACCACCACGGATGGCAGCCGGCGCATAATGCTCGTGCTGGCGTATTCTTGGCTACTGGCAGTCGTTCCACTCCTTACGGAGGAGCGCGACACCGAGATCCAATGGCATGCCCGGCACGGGTTGGTGCTGCTCTTTGTCGAAGGCTTGGCGTGCTTGCCATTCGCTCTCATCTACCTCGTGTCCGGAAGCATTCTAGGTTCGGCGTTCTCCTGGTCAGTGTTGCCCGCCAGCCTCGCCATCCCTGCTCTGCACCTCGCAGCGATCGCAAAGGCGCTTCAGGGGTCCCGACTGGTCATCGCCGGCATTTCACGCCTTTCGGATCGGCTGTAGCGACCGGCCGGCCGGCGCCTGACAGGGCCGTATACTCAGGGGATGGACGCCGCGACGGCTGCCGACGCCATCACCCGCTTCTTCGACGAGTTCCCCTCCGACGCGGCAGCCGTCTACCTGTTCGGCAGCGTGGCGAGCGGCGCGGCGCGGCCGGCGAGCGACGTCGATGTCGCGGTGCTGTTCCGCACGGCGCCGTCGTCGACGCTTCGAGGGCAGCCATTCGAGCTCGCGGCGGCTCTCGGACGCCGACTCGGACGAACGGTCGATCTCGTGACGCTCAACGCGGCTCCGGCCGACCTTCGAATCCGCGTGCTGCGCCACGGCACGCTGCTCATCGACAAGGGTCCGGCCACGCGTATCCGCTTCGAGGTGCAGACCCGGAACGAGGCGTTCGACCTGGAGCGCATCCTGGCGCATTACCGGCGCCGGAGTTTCGCGTGACCGACGGGCCCCTGGTCGACAAGCGGCTCGCGCGTCGTGGCGAACCATCTCGACGACCTGCTGACATTTGCGGACGCCGTCCGGCGTCGGCTCGTCTGAACGCGATCCCTCGCGTTACGACGTCGCGGGCGGCGCTGGCGGCGGGTGCGGCAGGAACACCTGCCGGCCTTCGTTGTGCAGCAACACCCAGAGGGCGTAGCCACCAAGCGCCGTGCCGAACGGGAGCAGCGGCAGGTTGCCGATGGCGAGCCCCAGCGCGAGGATCCGCGCCCGCGGCCCGTAGCCGGCCAGCGCTCGGCCCACCCATGTGTGCAGCCCGGCCCAGATGAGCGCCACGACCGCAAGTGCGCCCATGGCCACGGCGGTGACGCCAGCCGCCACGTCCGACCCGGTGGCGACCGGCCCCGATACGCGCGCAATGGCAGCCGCGCCGCCGGTCAGGGCCAGCGCCGCGGCGCCGACGATGGCGAACACGGCGCCCCACACGCGGTAGAGCTGGGCGAGGAAGTCGATGTGGCGGATCACAACACGGCGACGCGCACTTCGACGTGCGCGCGGTGGCCGCGCGGGTGGGCCACGCTGAAGGCGAAGCGGGCGCCGTCGACGACGCCGGCCGGCACGGTGAGTGTGAGCGGATACCGTTCGATGGTCGCGCCGGTGCCTTCACACGGCCCACACGCGGCGTTCCAGGTCTCGCCGCGGCCGCCGCAGCCCACACACGCCCGCGCGAGGGGCACGTCGAGCGGCACTTTCACGCCGGTGCCGGCCTGCCGCGCCGAGAGCTGCACGAGCGCCACCATCGGCTCGGCCTCCACGGTGTCGCCGAAGCCGGCGCGCATGCGGCCGATCGGCCCGCGCATCGAGGGAAAGTCGATGGCGACCTCGTCGGACAGGGACCGACCGATCTCGCGCTCGAGTTCAGGCGAGTGATCGGTGGCCGTCCAGGCCTCGTCGACGCTCCAGTAGCGGGGCATAACGCAAACGCGGGCCCGGGGGCCC
>JALHON010000048.1:21078-22326 GCA_022842985.1 Acidobacteriota bacterium
CCTCAATCCCGCAACCGCCATCAACCAACAACCCCGACCTGCAGGAAAGTAGTGATCCAAAACCCAAAGGCCACCCGCAGCTTCGTCAAAAACCAGCAACTCAACAAAAGCCCCCAACAGTCACCCCCCCCCCCCACGCCGTGGGCGGGCCCCCCTACCCGGGGGCCGGGGGGCCCGCGAGACTCGTACGATAGGAGCGGGGTGCGGCGTTGTCAAGACAACGCCGATACGATGAGCGGCCGCGTGGGGCGGCTGCGAGGATTGCCGAACCATGCAGAAGGAATGTCCGCAGTGCGGCGAGAACATGCGGCTCAGTCTCCGGGAGGAGATCCGCCACATTCCCGGATCGTCGCAGGTGCTGCGCACGCCGATCCGCGAATGGATCTGTCCGGAGTGCGATTACTTCGAGGAAGCGGACCGCGAACTCGACGACGAGTAGCGCCGCGGCAGGGGCCGTGCAGCAAAAAGGGGCCGTGAGGCCCCTTTGGTCGAACCCGGACGCCGGACGCGCTAGCGCGCGCCGACCGTCAGCATCACTTCGCGGCGCAGGGCGTCGTCGGCGTCATCGAGGCTCAGCTCGGTTTCGCACTCGTCGCACAGCACCTCGAACACGGCAGGACGCGACTCATCGGTGACCTCGACCCGGCTGTCATCGAGCTTCACCACATGCATCTGCAGCGTCTTGACCTGGAAGTTCTGGTCATTGCCGCAATTCGGACACGTCAACGCCACGCCCTTGCTCCTCTCGCGGGCCCGGAGGCGGGCGCACGCTGGTCATAGTCTAGTGAAAAGCTTCCGGCAGGCACAAGAAAGAAAAGTCATGAATCGAGGCGGATAATCCGCCCGTCTAAGGCCGTCTCGGGCAGCAGACGGCGCACGCCGTCCACGTACGCCTGTAATTGCCGCGTATCCGCGTCACGTGGCGCGCCGGTCTTGAACTCGACGAGCGTCACCGAGCCATCGGCCCGGCGCACCACCGCATCGACGACGGCACGCAGGGTCGAGCCGTCGTCGCCCCGCCACGAGAACGCGACCTCATGCTGGACATCTGGTTCGCTGATGAGCGCCTGGATGTCGGACCGGGCGGCCAGGCGTGTCAACGCCGCCGCGGCGGCCTCGCGGATCTCGTCCGTGCCGGTGGACCCGAGCGAGGCGACGATGGCTGCGCGACGCTCCTGACCGGCGGAGAGCGCACCGGCGGCCACGGCGCGATGCACGAGCGCGCCGATGGCGCGGGCCGCGGCCCGT
>JALHON010000049.1 GCA_022842985.1 Acidobacteriota bacterium
CGGTATCCGGAACTGGCGCCGCCGTCGGTGACGGTGCTCGCCATCTACACCGGCGCCAACGCGCAGGCGGTCGAATCGGCCGTCACGACGCCGCTCGAGCAGGAGATCAACGGCGTCGAGGGCCTCGCCTACCTGCAGTCGTCGAGCACCAACAGCGGCATCAGCACGATCACCGTCACCTTCGACATCGACCGCAACGCGGATCTGGCGGCCATCGACGTGCAGAACCGCGTGAATCAGGCGCTCGGCCGCATGCCGGCCGACGTCCGCACCAACGGCATCACGGTGACGAAGAACACTGCCGGCTTCATGGGCGGCCTCGGCTTCTTCACGAAGGACAACCGCTACGACGCGCAGTTCATCAGCAACTACCTCGACCGCTACGTGCGCGACGCGGTGAAGCGCGTGCCCGGCGTGGGCGACGTCATCATCTTCGGCGAGCGCCGCTATGCCATGCGGCTCTGGCTCGACCCGGGCAAGCTCGCGGCGCGCGGCCTGACCGCGGGTGACGTGGTGAACGCCCTGCGCGAGCAGAACGTGCAGGTGGCGGCCGGCGCCCTCGGCGACGCGCCGTCGGCGCCCGGGCAGATGTTCAACCTGAGCGTGCGCGCGCAGGGCCGGCTGACCGAAGCGAACGAATTCGCCGATGTCGTCGTGTCGGGCGGCAAGGACGGCGCGCTCGTGCGCGTGCGCGATCTCGGCCGCGTGGAGCTCGGGGCCGAGAACTACACCTCGAACCTGCGCTTCCTCGGCCTCGAAGCGTCGGGCATGGGCATCGCGCTCCTGCCGACGGCCAATGCGCTCGCCGTCTACGACGGCGTGATGGCCGAGATGGCGCGCATCGAGAAGAACTTCCCGCCGGGCCTCGAGTGGCGGCTCGCCTTCGACAACGTCACGGTCGTGCGCGAGTCGATCGTCGAGGTGCTGAAGACCCTCGCCGAAGCGCTCGTGCTCGTCGTGCTCGTCATGTTCCTGTTCCTGCAGAACTGGCGCAGCACCATCATCCCGGCGCTCACGATTCCGGTGTCGCTCATCGGCACCTTCGCCTTCGTGAAGCTCTTCGGCTTCTCGATCAACACGCTGACGCTCTTCGGCATCGTGCTCGCCATCGGCATCGTGGTGGACGACGCCATCGTCGTCGTCGAGAACATCGAGCGCCACATGCGCGAGTTCGGCAAATCCGCCTACCAGGCCGCGGTCGACGCCATGAGGGAGGTGCTGAGCGCCGTCATCGTCATCGGCATCGTGCTCGTGGCGGTGTTCGTGCCGGTGGCGTTCTTCCCGGGCACGACCGGACGGCTCTATCAGCAGTTCTCGCTCACGATCGCCTTCGCCGTCGTGCTCTCGGTGTTCAACGCCATCACGCTCACGCCGGCGCTCGCGGCGCTCCTGCTTGACAAGGAGACGCACACGCACGGCCGCTTCTTCACGATGGTCAACCGCGTGATCGACGCCGGCACATCGGCTTACGTCGCCACCGTGCGCAAGGCGCTCGCGTGGAAGTGGGCGATGCTCGTCGTGTTCGCCGTCGGCCTGTGGGCGACCTGGGGCATCACGCAGATCGTGCCCACGGCTTTCGTGCCGGAAGAGGACGAAGGCTTCTTCATCACGGTCGTGCAGGCACCGGCCGGCGCCTCGCTCGAGTACACGGACGGCGTCGCCAGGCAGGTGGAGAAGATCCTCTACAGCGATCCGGACATCGCCTCCGCCTTCTCGGTGATGGGCTTCAGCTTCAGCGGCGCGGCCCCGAACAACGGGCTCATCTTCACGTCGCTCAAGCCCTACGACCAGCGCCAGCGCCCCGACCAGTCGCTCTCCGCCGTGCTCAACCGGCTGCGCGGCCCGCTCTTCGGCATCACCGGCGCCATCGTGGTGCCGTTTGCGCCGCCGGCCATCCAGGGCCTGTCGGTCTTCGGCGGCTTCCAGTTCGAGGTGCTCGATCAGTCGGGCGGCGACATCGCCGGGCTGGCCGAGGCGACAGACGCGGTGGTGGGCGCCGGCAACCAGTCGGGCCGGGTGGCCGGGCTCTTCAGCAGCTTCCGCGCCAACGACCCGCAGCTGCGTGTCGACATCGACCGCGACAAGGCGCGCGCGCTCGGGCTGCCGCTGCGCGAGGTGACCGATGCGCTGCAGGTCTTCCTCGGCTCGCAGTACGTCAACGACTTCGACTTCAACAGCCGCGCCTATCGCGTGTTCGCGCAGGCCGACCAGCGCTTCCGGGCGTCCCCCGACAATCTGAAGCAGCTCTACGCGCGCACGAACACCGGCCAGATGGTGTCGCTCGATACGGTGGTGCGGGTCAGCGAAACGACGGCGCCCCAGGTCATCAGCCACTTCAACCTGTTCCGCTCGGCCGAGATTACCGGCGTGGCGGCGCCCGGGCTGAGTTCGGGCGAAGGCATCGCGGCGATGGAGCAGGTGGCGCGGCAGTCGCTGCCTCCCGGCTTCGACTTCGCCTGGGCGGGGCAGTCGCTCGAGGAGATCAAGGCCGGCTCGCAGGCCACCTATATCTTCGCGCTGAGCGTGCTGCTCGTGTATCTGGTGCTCGCCGCGCAGTACGAAAGCTGGATCCTGCCGGTCATCATCCTGCTCGGCGTGCCGCTCGCGGTGCTCGGCGGCCTCGGCGCGCAGTACTGGCGCGGGCTCGCCAACGACGTCTTCTGTCAGGTCGGGCTCGTGCTGCTCGTCGGCCTCGCCGCGAAGAACGCCATCCTTATCGTGGAGTTCGCCGAACAGCTCCGTGAGGAAGGGCAGTCGATCGTGGACGCCGCGGTGGAAGCGGCGCGCATCCGCCTGCGGCCGATTCTCATGACCTCCATCGCTTTCATCCTCGGCGTGCTGCCGCTCGCGTATGCGACGGGCGCCGGCGCCGCGGCCAGGAACTCCGTGGGTACGACGGTGGCTGGCGGCATGCTGGCCTCGACGTTCCTCTCGATCGTCTTCATTCCGGTGCTCTATGTCGACAGCCCCACCGGGGCGCCCGGCACGCCCGGGGGCGCCGCGCCCGCGGGCGCTGGCGGCGAGGAGGTGGCCCATGGCTGAGTGCCGTCGTGCTCTCGTGCTGGCATCACTGGCCCTCGCGGCCGTGATGTCACTGGCACCGCGTGCGCACGCGCAGACGCCGGTGCTCGAGGTGGTCACCTTCGACGACGCCGTGCGGCGCGCCATCCAGGCGAACCTCACGGTGCAGCGGGCGGCCACGGCCGTGCTCGGCGCCGAGGCGCTGCTCGCGCAGGCGCGCGCCGCGGTGCGGCCGTCGATCGATGGCGCCGCCACGGTCACGACACTCGACGGCGAACGCGGCTTCAGCGGCAACGTCGTGCAGCCGCGCACGCAGCTCCTGCTCGGCGGCTCGGCGGGGATACCGCTGCTCGCCTCCGCCCAGTGGGCGGCGCGCCTGCAGGCGGCCGACCAGGTGACGGTGGCGAAGGTGGCCGTGGACGACGTGCGCCGGCAGGTCGGCGTGGCGGCCGCCGAAGCGTATCTCGCGGTCATCGCGCGCAAGCGCCAGCTCGAGGTGAACGTGCGGGCGCGCGATACGGCGAAGGCGCAGCTCGACTACGCCACGGCGCGGCGCGAAGGCGGCGTCGGCAGCCGCCTGAACGAACTGCGCGCGGCGCAGGAACTTGCCGTGGTCGAAGAGCTCGTCGAGCGCGCGACGCTCGCCGTGCAGCTCGGCCAGGAAGCACTCGGCCTGCTGCTCGCCGCGGACACCGCGGTGGACACCGCCGGCCCGCCGACGCTCGAGATGCCGGCCGCCGACGGCGACAGCTGGCTCGTGCAGCGCACCGACATCAAGTTGTTCGATGCGCGCATCGACGCGGCCGGCCGTGTCGTCGCCGACAGCTGGCGCGAGTGGGTGCCCACGGTGCGGGCGGCGTTCGAGCCGCAATACATCACGCCCGCGGGACTCTTCCAGCCGTCGGGCACGTGGCGCGCGGTTGTCTCCGCCAACATCCCGATCTTCGACGCCGGCCGCCGCCGCGCCGTGACGTCGCAGCGCGAGGCCTCGCTCGCGCTCTTCCGCGTGGAGCGGCAGGACGCCGCGCTGCGCGCGAAGTCCGACGTGCGCATTGCGCGCACCACGATCGACGCCGAAGCGAAAGCGCTCGGCCGGGCGCGCGAAGCGGCGGGCCACGCCGCCGAAGTCCTGCGTATCACCGACGTCGCCTTCCGCGCCGGCGCCACGACCAACATCGAACTCGTTGACGCGCAGCGGCGCGCCCGCGATGCCGAGTCAGCCGTGGCGCAGGCGGAAGATCGCGCGCGTTCGGCGCGGCTGGCGCTGCTCGTGGCCCTCGGCCGGTTCCCGGGTTAGCCCGGTCCGGCCGGCGGCGGGATCGGCTGGCCTTCGCGCGGGCCGAGGCGTAGACTGACGCCATGGCCCGGCGGGGTGGTCGAGGCGCGCGCTGGTGGCTGGCGATGTTCGCCGGCTGGATGGGCGTGCAGAGTCTGGACCTCGGTCCCGACCCGACGCTCATCGTCTCGCAGGCCGAGTCCTTCGCCGTGCGCGCCGTGGATGTCTCCGGCCGCCGTCATCCGATCGCCCTCTTCGACGGCCGCGGCTGGCTCGTGGATTCGCCGCGCCAGCTCGTCGGTCCGCCCGCGCCCGATCCGCCGGCCATCGTTGGTCTCGAGACGAGCGAAGGGCTCCCGGTGACCACCGTGCGTGTGTTCGCCGCGAGCGGCGAGCCGTGGCGCTGGGCGCAGCGCGCGGTGGAAGACCTGGCGGCGCGCGCCTCGGGCCTGGGTGAGCGTCGTGTGACCGAAGTGTCGATGTACGTGCCGGCGGGCGCCGGGGCGAGCGCCGTCTACGTGGACCTCACGCTGCGCACGCCCGAGCCGCAGTGGCGCGGCGCGGTGGTCGGCGCCTGGGTGCTGCCGCAGGAGGGCGCCGAGCCGGTCGTGCTCGGCGCGCGTCCCGCGGCCTTCCGCTCGTACGACGAGTACATCCGCATCCCGCGGCGCCATCCGCTTGGCATCGCCGTGGCCGGCCGCGGCGGCGTGCAGACGTGGGTGATGTACAACCGCAGCAAGGATGGCGACACGTTCGAGCTCGCGGGCATCAGCCGCCGCGGGCTGCGCGAACATCCGCCGATCCCGCGCGGCGCGTCGTAGGCGGAACGCTACTGCGCGGCGATTAGCCCGATCTCGAAGAGCATCGTGGAATTGCGCGGGATCGTCGGTGGCCTACCTTCCACGCCATAGCCGAGTTCCGGCGGAATGACCACGCGGCGTCGGCCGCCGACGCGCATGCCGTTCACCCCTTGCGTAAAGCCGGCGACCACGGTCGTGCCGTGGACGTACGTGTAACCCGTTTGGTTCGTGTCGAACTGCGTGCCCTTGTTCTCGGCTGCTGTCGTTGAATAGAGCCAGCCGGTGTAGGTCACCGTGACGTTGCGCCCCAGCGTGGCCGGAGCGCCAGTCCCGACCACGAGGTCTGTGGCCGAGTACGGGATGCCGAGGCTGGGGGACGTGGGCGTGTCATTGCCGCAGGCGGCGGTGGCAACGGCGAAGGTCAGCAGGAGAGCGGCGCGTCGAGTCAGTGGCAGCATGGGCGTTGTGGCTCGCTTGGCAGTCTGGGCGAGCCCTCAGTATACCGGCGGCCGGTCGTTCGGTGCAGGCGGGGGGCAGAGCCAGATGTCGCGCACGAACTCGGTGCCACCGGCGCAGACGCCCTGCTTCACGAGCGGGACGTCGCGCGCGGCGGCCAGCCGCGCGTATTCGTCCACGCGGTGCACGGTGAGCGCGGCCACCTTCAGCCGCTCCTGCGAGCGGAAGCTGAGCACATACGCCAGGCGATAGTCGCCCCACAGGGTGTCGAAGCCGCGCGCTTCGAGGGCGCGCAGCGCCTCGCCACGCCGATCGGGCCAGCGGCCGGTCCTGATTTCGCCGGCGAGCGCCAGGTAATCGCTCAGGTTCAGGCCGGCCCAGAGCAGGGTCGCGGTGACGAGGCCGGCGCGGGCGGCCGGCACCGGCCAGCGCAGGCCCGCCAGCACGGCGCCCGACGGCAGGAAGAGCAGCAGGAGGTCGTAGCGCAGCGTCGCCTGTGTGAGCTGTGAACAGGCGACGAAGCCGTAGACGAGCGTCGAGAGCACGCCGACCGCCACGAGGTAGCCGGGCAGGGCCGGGCCGGGAATCCCCGGCGCCTCCGCGCGGGGCACGGCCGATGCACGGCGGGTCGCGAGGGCGCCGCAGATCAGTGCCGCCATCGTGAGCGCGAGCACCCACGGCGCGAGGCCGGGGTTGCCGTGGCCCATGCCCGAACTGACCGTGACGTCCAGCATCGGCCCCGGCACGCCGCCGGCCATGAGCGGCAGATGGTCGCTGGCGAGTTCGCGCGCACGGGCGGGCCAGGTGGACGGCGTGACGCACAGCTGTGCCGCAATCGCGTCGCGCGCCGACAGATTCAGGAACGCCTCGCGCTGCGCGCTGCCGGGCCCGTACATGTCGCCATGTGGCCTGACCAGGCTCACCGCCGCCTGCGCGGCCACGAGGCACGTGACCGCGATCGCCCAGTGCCGCACGAGCGGCACGAGCGATCTGCGCCGATGCCAGAGGTCGAGCACGCCGATCGCGGCAGCGGCGAGCAGCGTGAACTCGCGGTGCGCGACGAACACGCCGAGGGCCACGCCGAAGGCCCACGGCCGCCCCCGCAGCGTCCACAACACGAGCGTGTAGAGCAGCGGCTCCACATTGCCGCCCATCGCGTCCATGAGGCGCGACCCGGGTGTGAAGGCGGGCAGGGCGAGTGGCAGCGCACCGGCGAGCGCGAGCCACGGCGCCAGCCCCAGGTCGCGGTGCGCGCGCCACACGAGCAGCAGCACCGTGGCGACGTTCATCACGAGCAGCGGCAGCTTGAGGGCGACTTCAGTCGGGCCGAGCAGCCACATCACCGGCGCCGCGAGATACGCCTCGACGGCCAGCAGATAACTCTGGCCGTAGAAGAAGACGGGAAAGGCGCGGCCCTCGCTGATGTGTTTCGCCATCAGCCCGACCACCGCCTGATCGGCATCGAAGCGCACCCCCGGCGCCATGAACGGCGCCGTGCGCGCGACGACGAGCAGCGACGCGAGGAACAGGCACAGGAACAGGACGGGTCGCCTGAGCACGACGCCAGACAAGATACCAAGAGCTGCGCGTCGCGCGAATTGCTGCCCGAAAAAGGAAACGCGGCGGGGAGGTGTCTCCCCGCCGCGCAGCGTGACAGCTGGTGAGCCCGAGCCCCCAGCCCCTAGTCCCCAGCCCCCGTCACTTGATGAAGAGCATCTCGCGATAGGTGGGCAGCGGCCAGGTGGTGTGCGGCGCCAGCAGCTCGATCTGGTCGCCCAGCTCGCGCAGCTTCACCATCGCCGGCACCACCTTGTCGCGCATGAACTTCGCGTGCTTCTCGACCGACGGCGCGTTGTGGTCGAGGGCCGCCGCGAGCACATCGGTCTGCACGCGGAAGGCGTCCACCAGCTTCACGATCTTGGCGAGCGTCTTCTTGCCCTCGCGGCTCGTGCCGCCGGCCTGCTTCACGGCCGTGACACTGGCGGCGACGGCGCGCTGGTATTCGAAGGCCGCCGGCAGGATGTAGCGGTTGGCCATCAGCACCATGAGCTGCGCTTCGACGTTGATCGTCTTGTTGTAGGTCTCGACGTTCACCTCGTAGCGGGCGTGCAGTTCGCGCTCGTTCAGCACCTTGAACTTCTCGAAGGTCTTGACGACGAGCGGCGTCACGATCTCGGGCAGCGCGTCCACGGTGTTCTTGTGGTTGAGCAGCCCGCGCTTCGCGGCTTCCTTCTGCCACTCCTGCGAGTAGCCGTTGCCGTTGAAGATGATCCGCTTGTGCTTCTTGAGCGTGGTCTTGAGCAGCGAGGCCACGGCGTCTTCGATGGCTTCGCCCTTGGCGACGGCCGCTTCGAGCTGGCCGCACATGTAGTCGAGCGATTCCGATACCGCCACGTTGAGGCAGGTGGCGGGGAAGGCGATCGACTGGTTCGACGACACGGCGCGGAACTCGAACTTGTTGCCCGTGAAGGCGAAGGGCGACGTGCGGTTGCGGTCGCCGGCATCACGCGGCAGCTTCGGCAGCACCGAGACGCCGATGTCGAGAACACCGCCGTGCTTGCTCGACTTGGCGCCGCCCTTCTCGACCTGCTCGAGCACGTCGGTCAGCATGTCGCCGAGGAAGATCGAGAGAATCGCCGGCGGCGCTTCGTTGGCGCCGAGCCGGTGGTCGTTGCCGGCGCTGGCGATGCTCATGCGCAGCAGGCCCTGGAACGTGTCGACCGCACGGATGACCGCCGTGCAGAAGAACAGGAACTGCATGTTGTCGTGCGGCGTCGCCCCCGGGTTCAGCAGGTTGTTGCCGAGGTCGTCGCCCATGCTCCAGTTCACGTGCTTGCCGGAGCCGTTGACGCCGGCAAACGGCTTCTCGTGCGTGAGGCAGGCGAGGCCGTACTTCGGTGCGATGCGCTTCAGCGTCTCCATCGTCATCATCTGATGGTCGGTGGCGACGTTCATGCTCTCGAAGATCGGCGCAAGTTCGTACTGCGACGGCGCCACTTCGTTGTGGCGCGTCTTGATCGGCACGCCCACCTTGTAGAGTTCGGTCTCGACTTCGGCCATGTAGGCGAGCACGCGCTCGGGGATGGCGCCGAAGTACTGATCTTCGAGTTCCTGGCCCTTCGGCGGACGCGCGCCGAAGAGCGTGCGGCCGGCGTTGATGAGGTCGGGCCGGTTGTAATAGAAGTGGCGGTCGATCAGGAAGTACTCCTGTTCGGGGCCGCACGTGGCGGTGACGCGCGAGGCGGGCACGCCGAAGAGCTTCAGTGCGCGCACGGCCTGCGTCGAGAGCGCCTCCATCGAGCGGAGGAGCGGCGTCTTCTTGTCGAGCGACTCGCCGGTCCAGCTCACGAACGCCGTCGGGATGACGAGCGTGGCCGAGTTGCCGTTCACGAGCAGCCAGGGCGGGCTCGTCGGATCCCACGCCGTGTAGCCGCGCGCTTCGAAGGTGCTGCGCATGCCGCCCGACGGGAAGCTCGAGGCATCGGGCTCGCCGCGCACGAGTTCCTTGCCGCTGAATTCCGCCATCGAGCCGCCGTCACCGGTGGGCGAGAAGAACGAGTCGTGCTTCTCGGCCGTGATGCCGGTCATCGGCTGGAACCAGTGCGTGTAGTGCGAGGCGCCGTGTTCGACGGCCCAGTCCTTGAGCGCCGAGGCCACGGCATCCGCCGTGGACATCTCGAGCGGCGTGCCCTTGGTGACCGTGTCGCGGAGCGCCTGGTAGACCGCCTTCGGCAGCCGGGCCTGCTGCACGGCGTCGTTGAAGACCAACGACCCGAAAATGTCGCCCACCTGCGTCGGCTTGTGCATGACCCGGCCTTCATGCATCGCCCAGCTGCGCATGTGGTCGATGGCGGCGCTCAGCGTGTCAGATCCCATGGAAACGGCTCCTCAGTGTGTTGGGTGCCCCGGCCGCTGGCCTGGGTGTGTGTTGAACGGACTCAAGAACATGTCGATTGTGCGCGATCGTGACGCGCTGCATCAATACAAATGATGTGCTGATTGCCAGGACGTGACTAAAATCGTGCGAAAGTTGCACCAAATTCCAGTCAGATACGAAAATGTAATCTATTCCACCGTTGGCCACCGAACGACCGATGGCGCGGGCGTATACTCGGTCGACAATAGCCTGCCGTCGCCCCCACGACAGGCTCAAGTGCGCGAGGAGATCTCCCGTGATGTCATTCCAAGAGCGGTGGCGTCGAGTGGTGTGGGCAGGGGCAGTGGTCTCGGTGGTACTCGCAGGCGTGACGTCGGCGCTTCGTGCCGCGCCAGCGGCCACACCCGTGATGGACTGGCAATTCGATGGCGAGGTCCGAGCGACGGCGCGCATCGGGAATGTGATCTACGTCGGCGGCAATTTTCGCAACGTCACACCTCGTGCGGGCGGAGCCGCCGTGGCGCGCGCGGCGCTTGCCGAGTTCGATGCCACGACGGGCGCGCTGCTGCCGGCGACGATCGTCATCGCTCCTCCGCTCTCCGAGGTGCGCAACCTCGCCGCGGTTGGCCAGGTGCTCTACGCCACCGGAGAGTTCGGCACCGTGAACGGCGTCTCCTATAGCTATGGGTCGTTTGCCTACGACGTCGGCAGCTCCAGCGTGCTGACGTGGTCGCGCACGAGTACCAGCGCCAACAACCGCATCGTCCACGCGGACGCGTCAGGGATCTACATCGCGGTGTCGAACGGCCTGGTCCGGCGTCACGACCTCACCACCGGCGCCGAGGACCCGGTGTGGCAGCCCGACCTCACCGCGAACATCGTCGCCGCAGACGGGGAACTGTGGGCGTCGCGGCCCTTTCCCAATTTCTCGATCAACCCATTCCAGGGTGGCGGCACGTCAGTGGGTGTACTCGACCCGGTCACCGGTCTCTTCGATGAGCGATTCCGCACGCCACTGGTGCTGCCGTGGTACGGCCTGGCCGTGCACGGCGACACCGTCTACATCGCCGGACAGTTGCCAGACCTCACGCTGCAGATCAATCAGCCCGACGTCTCCGATCGCGTCCTCGCGTTTTCGCGGTCCACCGGGGTGCAGGTTTCGCCGACCGTCGTTGGCGACATCGACTCCGGCCAGATCGGCACACCCTCGGCCATGACCGTCGCGGACGGGCGGCTCGTCGTGGCAGGGCGGCGCATGGTGGTGGGTGGGCAAGAACGGCTAGGCCTCGCCGAAGTGGCAGGGCCGGCGCAGATGACGGCCTGGACCGCCGTGACCAACTTCCGCGGCCAGGGCGTGCAGGCGGCGGGGGACCTGCTGGTGGCGTTCGGCATCGCGACCGACGTCGCGTCCACGGGCCGCGTCGTCGCGTACCGGCTCGATGGGCTTCGGCCGCCGTCGGCTCTGACCGCCCGCACGCTCGGCCCCGCCACGACCTTTGCGTGGACACCGGGGGCGCCCACGCCGCCCGGTGGCTATGTGATTGACGGTGGCGTGACGCCGGGGCAGGTGGCCGGGGCCGTGCCGCTCGGGAACGTCACCACGTCCACACTGACGGTGCCGGGCACGTTCTTCGTGCGTGTGCGCGCAGCGAACGCGGTCGAGACGTCGAACGAAGTCGTCGCCGGGTGCATCACGGCGCCGCGGCCGCCGACCGCCCTTCGCGCGACCGTCGCCGGGAGCGCGCTCTCGATCGCCTGGACGGCGCCGCCTGGTCCCCTCGGCGGCTTCCTGGTCGAAGCGGGCACGGCCGCGGGTGCCTCCAATCTCGCACGCGTGTCGCTGCCTGGCTCCCAGACGAGCATCGGCGCCGCCGTGCCGCCAGGGCGCTACCACATGCAGGTGCGCGCATCGAATGCGTGCGGCACCAGTCTGCCGTCGGGCGCCGTGTACGTGGACGTCGGCGCGGTGGCGTCCCTGCCCGCCGCGCCCCTCGATTTCGTCGTGCAGGTGTTCGGTGTCGGGAGCGTGCCGAACGTCGCCCACATGACGTGGACGGCCCCGCCCGGTGCGGTCACCGCCTATCGCCTCGAGGCGGGGACCGCCCCCGGCCTGGCCGACCTGACGACCTTGCCGCTTGGTTCGACGGCCGCCTTTCAGATTGCCGGTGTGCCGCGCGGGGAGTACTACCTGCGCGTGCGTGCGGTGAATGCGGCCGGCGTCGGCCCCGCGTCCCGAGATGTGCTGCTCAAGATGCCGTAGGCCAACGCGCGCGATATGTTTCGCCGTATCTGACTCGTCGCGTTGTCGGCCGCCCTGGTCCTGCTGATCGCGGCTCCGCCGGTCGTCTCCGAACCGGCTCGCCGTGTCGCGCGCGGGGTGTGGCGAGCTAGAAGACCGGCGCCACGCGCCGCATCGCGCAGTCGGCCGCGGGCGGCGGGTGCGAGCTGTTGACCACGGCGGGGTAGGCCAGCTCGGCCATGAGGGCGTAGCCGCGATCGCTCGGATGGAAGCCGTCGCTCGAGAAGCTCGAGGGCTCGAGGATCCGGGCGTCGCACATCAGGTCGACGACGAAGGTATTAGGCCCGACCTGTGCGTTGACGCGGTCGGTCATGCCGACGGCGATGCGCTGCATGACGCCGCGTTCCACGGCCGAGTTGCGTGCCAGGTAGGGTGCGCCGGCAAGGTTGGGCAGGTTGAGGATGACCACTCTGGCGTTCGGCGCCTTCTGCCGCACCGCCCGTACCAGCGCGGCCATGTCGTCGCCGAACTGGCGGACCTGCTGGTCGATGAAGCCGCGCACGTCGTCGCCGGCCAGCTGCGCCTGCACGAGTTGGCCGACGGTATTGGCGTCGTTGCCACCGGCGAAGATCGTGACCACAGTGGCGTCGCTCCTCGTGAACGGCGCCTGGTTCGTGAGGAAATTGCCGGGGTAGGTACGGCCCAGGCGGCGGCCGAGGTCTTCGAAATGCTGGCTCAGCACCTGGCCGGGCACACCGGTGTTGTTGATGGTGGCCGTGCCGTTCTGCTGCAGGCGGCGGAAGAGAATCTGCACCCAGCCGGTGGCGTTCGGCGCGCAGGTCGTGAACGGGAAGCACTCCACACTCGACATGTAGCCGGTCGAGTCGCTGGCGCTGATGTTCATGTAGTTCACGCCCACGGGTGCCGTCGGCGAGGTGGGCGACTCGGGCGCCTTGCTGCAGGCGGCCGCCCCGGCCGTAAGGAGCAGGGCAGCGAGACGAAGTACACGGGACATGCGTCGTAGCGTGAGCAAGGTAGGTGCCTCGGCCGTTCCTGGGGATCTCGTGGATCTTTCGGTTGCCGGGGCGGACTTCATTACAATGCCGCCACTGCAATGACGGACTTCGCCACCCGCCCCTGGACCCGATTCTACGCGCCTTCGACGGCGCAGGACCTGGCGCCGCGCCCGTGGACGACGGTGGCCGCGCTCGTACGGGCGTCGGCCCGGAAGTACGCCACGAACGAAGCCTTCACCCTGCTGCTGCCGAACGGCACGCGCGGCGCGCTCACGTTCGCCGAGGTCGATCGGCTGTCGGACGCCTTCGCCGTCTACCTGCGCGAGGTGGCCGGCTTCGCCGCCGGCGACCGCCTGGCCGTGCAGATGCCCAACTGCCTCGCCTATCCGATCGTGGTGTTCGGGGCGATGAAGGCCGGGCTCGTCACGGTGAACACCAACCCGCTCTACACCGCGCCCGAGATGGAGCACCAGTTCGCCGACAGCGGCGCGACCGGGCTCGTCGTCATCGATCTCTTCGCCGACAAGGTGGCGCAGGTGCTGCCGAAGACGTCGATCCGCACGGTGGTCGTGGTCACGATCGCGGATCTGCTGCCGTTCGTGTCGCGCACGCTCGTCCGCGTCGTGCAGAAGTACGTGAAGAAGCAGGTCCCGAAGGCGACGTTCGCCGCGACGAGCTTCGATCGGGCCCTCGCCGAAGGCCGCCGGAAGCTCGAGTCTGGCGCCGACCCCACGGTGTATCTCGACGGCGCCGACGACACCCGTGTGGCCACGCTGCAGTACACCGGCGGCACGACCGGCGTGAGCAAGGGCGCCGTGCTCACCGAGGGCAACCTGCTCGCCAACATCGCGCAGTGCATCGAGGTGTGGAAGCCGGGCGTCATCGAAGGCCAGGAGACGGTCGTGACGGCGCTGCCGCTGTACCACATCTTCGCGTTCACGGCGAACCTGATGGTGTTCTTCGCCTTCGGCGGCCGCAACATCCTCATCCCGAGTCCGCGGCCGCTCGCCAACCTCACGCAGGCCATCACGCGCGAAGGCGCCACCTGGCTCACCGGCGTGAACACGCTCTTTGCCGGGCTCATGCACGAAGACTGGTTCAAGGCCCACACGGGGTTCAGCTTCAAGGGCACGGTGGCCGGTGGCATGGCCCTCGTGCCGGCCGTGGCCGACCGCTGGGAGGCGATGACGAAGACGCCGATCTATCAGGGCTACGGCCTGACGGAGACATCGCCCGTCGTCTCGCTCGTGCCATTCCATCGCAACAAGCGCGAGTCGATCGGCGTGCCGGTGCCGGGCACCGACATCCGCATCGTCGATGCCGAGGGCCGCGACGTGCCGCCGGGCCAGCCCGGCGAGCTGCTGGTGAAGGGCCCGCAGGTGATGCGCGGGTACTGGCAGCGGCCCGACGAGACGGCGCGCGTGCTGCGCGACGGCTGGCTCGCCACCGGCGACATCGCCTCGGCGGATGACGACGGCTACGTCTACATCGTCGACCGCAAGAAGGACATGATCCTCGTGAGCGGGTTCAACGTGTACCCGAACGAAGTCGAAGCCGTGCTGGCCGCGCACCCCGGCGTGGCGGAGGTGGCCGTCATCGGCACGCCCGACGACACGGCCGGCGAGATCGTGTGCGCGTTCATCGTGCGCAAGGATCCGGCGCTCACCGAACAGGCGCTGCGCGACCACTGCCGCCAGTCGCTGACCGCCTACAAGGTGCCGAAGGTCGTTCACTTCAGGGACGACCTGCCGAAGTCGCCCGTCGGCAAGGTGCTGCGCAAGGACCTGCGGGATCTGGCCGCCCGCTAGGGCCGCGTCGCATGGACAATCTCTGCCACGGACTGGCCGGCCTCGCGATGGGCCATGCCGGCCTCAAGCGCCGCACGCCGCTCGCGCTCACGACCCTCGTGCTGGCGGCCAACGCGCCGGACATCGACATCGCCGTTGTCGCCACCGAGACGCTGGCCGTGTACTTCCGCCGCGGCTGGACACACGGCCCGCCGGCGATGCTCGTGCTGCCGCTCGCGCTCACCGCGCTCGTCATCGCCTTCGACCGCTGGGTGCGGCAGCGGCGGCCCGATCCGCCGCCGCCGGTCGTGCCGCGCGAGGTGCTGCTCGTGGCCGCGCTCGGCACGTGGTCGCATCCGCTGCTCGACTACATGAACAGCTACGGCATCCGGCTGCTGATGCCGCTCTCGGGGCAGTGGTTCTACGGCGACGCGCTCTACATCGTGGACCCGTGGCTCTACCTCCTGCTCGGGGCCGGTGTCTGGGCGGCATGGAAGGGGCACCGGCTGCTCGGCGACGGCGTCTGGGTGGCGCGCGGGGCCCTCGCGGCCGCGGTGCTCTACGTCGGCGGGATGTACGCGTCGAATCTGTGGGCGCGCACGGCGGTGGCCGACGGACTGGCCCGGGCCGGCCGCGGCGAGGCACGGTTCATGGTCACGCCGGTGGCGGTGAATCCGTTCCGGCGCGAAGTGCTCGTGGACCTTGGCGACCGCTACGAGAAGGGGTTCGTCAGCTTCTCGCCGTGGCCGCAGTTCCGTCCCGCCGGCTACGGCGTGGACGTGCACGCCGACGATCCGGCGGCGCAGGCGGCGGCGAAGACCGAACTCGGCCGGCAGTATCTGACGTGGTCGCGGTTCCCGTTCTTCGTCATCGACCGCGGCGCCGACGGCACGGTCGTGTATCTCAACGACGCGCGGTATTCCGGCCCGTCCGGCCGCGACGGCTGGGCGGGCCTGCGAATTCCGGTGGACGCCGCCGCGCGGTGACGCGCGGGCAGGTGCCCACTACAATGGGAGGCATGCGCGCGCTGCCGCTTCCGCTCGCCCTCGTCACGCTCGTGCTGGCGCTGCCCGCCGGGCTCGGCGCGTGGGGGTTTCCCGCCCACCGCCACATCGCCGAGCGCATGATCCCGCTGCTGCCGGCGGAACTGCGGCCGCTCTTCGAGGCGCGCAAAGCGTTCATCGTCGAACGCGTCGTCGATCCGGATCTCTGGCGCAACGTGGGCTGGGAAGAGGAGCCGCCGCACCATTTCCTGGACCTCGACGCCGAACCCTACGGCGCCTATCCCTTCGACGCGCTGCCGCGCGAGTACGACAAGGCGGTGGAGAAGTTCGGCCGGGACGTCGTGCACCGCGAGGGCACGCTGCCGTGGCGCACGGCGGAGTTCTACGGACGGCTGCAGCGCGAGTTCGCGGCGCTGAAGCGCCCGGTGCCGTCGCCCTACGTGCTCGACAACATCGCGCTCTACGCCGCCGTGCTCACGCACTACGTGAGCGATGGCCACGTGCCGCTGCACGCGGTGAAGAACTACGACGGCCAGCTCACGGGGCAGCCGGGCGCGCACGGCCGCTTCGAGAGCGATCTCTTCGAGCGCTACCAGTCGGCCCTCACGGTCGTGCCCACGCCGCGTCCGCCCGTGACCGACCCGCGCGGCGAGATGTTCCGCATCCTGCTCGAGAGTTATCGCCTGGCCGCGCCCATGCTGGCCGCCGACAAGGCCGCCGCCGCCGGCCGCGAATACTACGACGACGGGTTCTACGAGGCCTTCCGCAAGGAGGCGCTGCCCACCGTGGATCAGCGCGTGGCCGATTCCATCGCCGCCTCCGCCGCGTTCATCACCGGCGCCTGGCAGCAGGCCGGGCGGCCCGCCGTGCCGCTGACGCTCTCGCGCCCGCCGCGTCGTGTCCCGCCGCCGGCGCCGCCGAAGCCCTAGCCGCAACATCGCGGCCCGGCGTTCCGTCAGACTTCGCATGCAGGTGTTCCTCATCCCGATCGGCGCCGATCAATACGAGCCGTACTACGAGCCCGTGGACGGCGACGACGACCCGGCGCCGGAGGAGGGCGAAGGTTTCGTTGCCCGGCAGCGCCGCCGGCTCGCCGAGATGGTGCGCGAGGCGGAAGCCGAACGGCACCGCCGTCACGCCCCGGACGGCGCCGCCGCGGCCAGCGGCTGGGGCACCCGCATCAAGCGCAAGGTGATGCGATGGATCGTGGAACGCGCCGCCGAGCAGCGTCTGCTCTGGCACCTGCGGACGGCCGATGCGGCCACGCTGCACGCGCCCGATGATCTGGCGTCGCACGACGCGCTCTCGATCTTCATCGCCGGCCTCAAGCGGGATGCCGACCGTCACTTCCGCTGGTTCCTCGTGAACCTCGTGCTGCTCATCGCGTCCGGCATCTTCTTCTTCATCCCCGGGCCGAATCTCATCGGCTACTACTTCACGTTCACGACGGTGGGCCACCTGCTGGCATGGCGAGGCGCCTCGCGTGGCGGAGCGCAGGTGGCGTGGCAGGTCGCCGCGAGTGAAGACCTCACCAGCCTGCGCGCCGCCCTCCGCCTGCCGGCCGCCGAGAAGACGACGCGGCTGCAGGAGCTCGCCGACCGTCTGGGCCTGCAGCATCTGGTCACGTTCGTCGAGCGGCTGGCGGTTCCGTCCGCGTGATAGGCTGGCCGGCGTGACCCTGCACGAGCTGGCCGAGCGCATCGGCGCGCGCCTCGACGGCGCGGGAGACGTGGTGGTGCACCGCGTCGCCGGCCTCGACGCCGCCGGCCCCGGCGACGTGACGTTCCTGGCCAGTGCCGCCTACGCGGAGCGTGTGGCGGCCACCCGCGCCTCGGCCATCATCCTCGGCGCGCATGGCAGCGCCCCCTGCGCCGTGCTGCGCGTGAGCGACCCGTACCTCGCGTTCGCGCGCGCGGCGGCGGCGCTCGCGCCGCCCTCGACGCTGCCGGTGGGCGTACATCCCACGGCGGTCATCGCGGCGGACGCGGTGCTCGGCGAGGGCGTGGGCATCGGGCCGCTCGCCGTCATTGGCGCCGGTGCGGTCATTGGCGCGCGCACGGTCATCGACGCGCATGCGGTCATCGGCGCCGGGACCGAGATCGGCCCCGACTGCGTGATCCACGCGCACGTCTCGGTGCGCGAGCGCTGCCGCCTCGGCGCCCGCGTGGTGCTGCAGAACGGCGTCGTCATCGGTGCCGACGGGTTCGGCTTCGCGCGCCGTCCGGACGGCACACACGAGAAGATTCCGCAGACCGCGCCGGTCGTGCTCGAAGACGACGTCGAAGTCGGCGCCAATACCACCATCGACCGCCCGGCCGTGGGCGAGACCCGTATCAAGGCCGGCGCCAAGATCGACAACCTCGTGCAGATCGCGCACGGCGTCGTCATCGGCGCGCGCACGCTGCTGGCGGCCCAGGTGGGCATCGCCGGCAGCACGACCATTGGCGACGACGTGATGTTCGGCGGCCAGGTGGGCGTGGCCGGTCACATCACCGTCGGCGACGGCGTGAAGGCCACCGGCCAGACCGGCATCACCAACTCGCTCGCGCCGGGCCTCTTCGTGTCGGGGCTGCCGGCCATCGACAACCGCGAGTGGCGCAAGGCCTCGGTGCTCGTGGGACGTCTGCCCGAGCTCAGGCGTCAATTGCTGCAGATGGAGCGCCGCCTCGCGGCGCTCGAAGCAGCGCACGGCGGGCGCGAAACCCCCGTGCCATAATCGATCGACAGCCTATGACCAGTCTCGTCGCGCGGGTCGTCTCCTCTTCCCGGCGCCGCGTGCTCGCGGCCGCCGGCGTGGCGCTCGTGGCGGCCGGCGCCCTCGTCGCCACGCTCGATGCCGCGGTGGCACCGCCGAAGCTGCAGTATCAGCGCTTCACGCTGCCGAACGGGCTCACCGTGATCCTGCATTCGGATCGCTCGACGCCCATCGCGCACGTCCAGATCTGGTACCACGTCGGCTCGAAGAACGAACGGCCGGGGCGCACCGGCTTCGCGCATCTCTTCGAGCACATGATGTTCAAGGGCTCGAAGAACGTCGAGCCCGAGCAGCACACCTCGATCGTGTCGTCGGTGGGCGGCCGCGCCAACGCTTACACGAACGAAGATGCGACGGTCTACTGGAACACCGTGCCGTCGCAGTACCTGCCGCTCGTGCTGTGGATGGAAGCCGACCGTCTGGGCTCGCTGCGCATCGACGAATCGACCTTCATCAGCGAGCGGGAGGTCGTGAAGGAAGAGCGGCGCATGCGCGTCGACAACCAGCCGTTCGGCAATCTGAACGAGCTGCTCTACAAGGCCGCCTTCACGACGCATCCCTACAAGAATCCGGTCATCGGCAGCATGGCCGACCTCGACGCGGCGACCATCGACGACGTCCGCGCGTTCTTCAACACCTTCTACATCCCGGCCAACGCCACCGTCGTCATCGCCGGCGATTTCGACGTCGCCGATACGACGAACCTCGTCACGCGTTACTTCGGCCGCATCCCGCCCGGGGCCGGCAAGGTGCCCCGCGAGATCACACCCGAGCCGGTGCAGACGGCGGAGAAGCGGTTCACGCTCGAGGAGGCCTGGCCGCTGCCGGCGGTGATCGTGGCGCATCACATCACCTACGACGGCCACCCGGATTCCTACCCGCTGCATGTGCTGGCGAAGGTGCTGTCCGACGGCAACAGCTCGCGCATCTACCGCAGCCTCGTCTACGACAAACGGCTGGCGGTGGCGGCTTTCGGCAGCGCCAATCTCATCGAACACCCGAATCTGTTCTACGCCGTGGCGCTCGTGGCGCCCGGCCAGTCGCCGGAGGCGGTGGAGAAGGCCCTCATCGCCGAACTCGACAAGGCCGCCGCCGAGGGCATCACCGATCGCGAGCTGCAGCGGGCCAAGAACCAGTTCGCGCGCGACTACATCCTGGGTCGTGAATCGGTGCAGGCCAAGGCCGGTGTCCTGGCGCACGCCGAGGTGCTGCATGCGGACCTCGCGACGGCCGACGGCGAGTTCGTGACCTTCCAGACCATGGCCCGCGCCGACGTGCAGCGCGTGGCGAAGAAGTACTTCACGTCCGCGTCGCGCGTGGTCATGCACGTGCGGCCGAAGAACGGGGGCAGCCGCCCATGAGCCGTCGAGCCTTCCACATCGTGCAGACGTCGCTGCTTGTGTCGATCGGCGTGCTCGTCACGTCGGTCGCCCTCTCGGCCGGACAGGGGGCGCGCCTGCCGATGGTGGCCGATGCCCTGCGCTGGCCGTCCGAGCGGCCGCCGCGGCCGCTGGCGGCGAAGAAGGTCACGTTCCCCGCGTACGAAATCCGCACGCTGCCAAACGGCCTCAAGGTCGTGCTCGTCAGCCAGAACGAGCAGCCGATCGTGAGCGCGCGGATGCTCATCCGCGCCGGCGCGGCGCAGGATCCGAAGGGCAAGGAAGGCCTGGCGATGCTGACGGCGGCGCTGCTCGATCAGGGCACCGCCACACGCAGCTCGGCGCAGATCGCCGAAGAGATCGACTTCATGGGCGGACTGCTCGGCACCGGCGCCGGCACCGACCTCAGTTTCGTGAACACCGTCAGCATGACCGACGGCCTCGGCGCGGCCCTCGATCTCATGAGTGAGGTCGTGCGGAAGCCCGCCTTCGCCGATGCGGAAATCGAACGCCAGCGCCAGCAGGCGCTGTCGGCGCTCACGGTCGCCGCCGAAGATCCCGACACCGTGGCCTCGCAGGTGATCGACCGGCTGGTGTTCGGCTTCCATCCTTACGGCATGCCGTCGGGCGGCACCGTGTCGTCGCTCTCGGCCCTGACGCGCCAGGACTTCGTCAACTTCCACGCGTCGTGGTTCGTGCCGAACAACGCGCTCATCGCGATTGTCGGCGACGTCACGCCCGATGCCGCCTTCGCGCAGGTGCAGCGGGTGTTCGGCGACTGGGCGCAGGGGCAGGTGCCGGCGTTCGCGCCGATGGAGCCGCCGCCGCCGGTCAAGCGCCTCATCGTGATCGACAAGCCCGGGTCGGTGCAGACCGAGATCCGCGCCGGTCATCTGGCCTTCGAACGCCGCCACGCCGATCATCTCGTGATGGATCAGGTGGTGAAGATCCTCGGCGGCGAAGGGGGCAACCGTCTGCAGCAGGTGCTGCGCACGCAGAAGGCGCTCACCTATGGCGCCTCGGCGGACCTCGATGCCTACAAGCTGACCGGCGCCGTGATTGCCGAGACCGACACCCGCACCGAGGCCACCGCCGAGGCCGTGCGCACGGTGGTGGACGAGTTCTTCCGCCTGCAGCGCGAGCGCGTCTACGAAGGGGAACTCGAAGGCGCGCAGGACTTCCTCGCCGGCAGCTTCCCGCTCTCGATCGAGTCGCCCGACGCGATTGCGACACGGGTGCTCAATCAGCTCTTCTACGATCTGCCGCTCGACGAACTGCCGGCCTATCCCGAACGTGTGCGCTCGGTCACGGTGGACGACGTGCAGCGCGTGGCGAAGAGCTGGCTCAAGCCGTCGTCGCTCTCGGTGGTGCTCGTCGGCGATGCCGATCGGTTCATGAAGGACCTGGCCGGCGCCGGCTTCTCGAGTGTCGAGCGCATTCCGATCGAGCAGCTCGACCTGACGTCGGCCGACCTGCGCCGCGCCCAGCGCGGGCCGCAGCATTGATCGGGCGCGCGCCGTTCCGGCCCCTGTGATGCGTGTGATGGTCTCGTGCGGCGAGCCGTCCGGCGATCTCTACGCCGGCGCCCTCGCCCGCGCGCTCATCGAGCGCCAGCCCGGCATCGACGTCTTCGGCTTCGGCGGGCCGCTCTGCCGCGAGGCCGGCGTGCGGATGGTGGGCGACTACACGGGACTCTCGGTGACCGGTCTCACCGAAGCTCTGCGCGTGCTGCCGGCGACGTGGCGCATGATGCGCCGGCTCGTCGATGCCTGCGACGAGACGCGGCCGGACGCCCTGGTGGTCGTGGACTATCCCGACTTCAATTTCCAGTTGATGAAGCGTGTTGCCGCGAAGGGCGTGCCGGTCGTCTACTACGTGACGCCGCAGCTCTGGGCGTGGCGGGCCGGGCGCATGAAGGCGATGCAGCGCGATGTCGCCCTGGCGCTGCCGATCTTTCCGTTCGAAGAGGCGCTCTATCAGCAGGCTGGGGTGCCGGTGCAGTTCCTCGGCCACCCGCTCGTGGACCGGGTGGCGGCGCCGAGTGCCGACCCCGTCGAGGCGGCGCGTCATCAGGCGGCGCTCCGCGAGGCGCTCGGGCTCGATCCCGCGCGGCCTGTCGTGGCGCTGCTTCCGGGCAGCCGCCACAACGAACTCTCGCGCCTCGTGCCGGTCATCGCCGCGGCGCTGCCGGCGATTCGCGAAGGCGTGCCCGCCGTGCAGTTCGTCGTGGCCTGCGCGCCGAGCCGGCATCCCGACGAGTTCGCGGCGATTCTCGCCGCCGCCCCCGGCACGCCGGTGGTGCAGCACCGGACCGACGATGTGCTGGCGGCGTCGGATGTGGTCGTGACCGCGTCGGGCACGGCCACCGCGCAGACGGCGCTGCACGAGCGGCCGATGGTGGTCATCTACAAGCTGTCGCCCCTCACCTACGCGCTCGGCAAGCCGCTCGTCACCGTGGACACCTACGCGATGGCGAACCTCATTGCCGGCGATCGCATCGTGCCCGAACTCATCCAGGACGGCTGCACGCCCGAGGCCATCGCCGCCGAGACCACGTCGTTCCTGCGTGACCGCGCGCGCTGGACGCGCA
>JALHON010000050.1 GCA_022842985.1 Acidobacteriota bacterium
CCGTCTCGCGCACGGCGGCCTTGTACACGTAAGAGGCCGGGTGGTCGATGGTTTGCTCACTGGCGAGACGTTTCCACAGGGCCACCCGTACGGCCTGGGCGATGTCGTCGCGGTCGTTCGGCACGGCCGGGCCGGCCGTGCGGGCCACGGCGCGGGCAATGAGGTGTCCGTAGTCGCGTACGAGCGCGTCGAGGCGCTCGTCGGCGGGCGACGGGGCTGTGGCCAGGGGTGGTTCGGAACCCGGAAGTCGGACAGTCACGGACGGCGGCGAACGAGGGGGGTTCGCACAGCTTGCGGCATCCCGGGGAGTCAGGGCAAGTCCGCTGATGCATCTCGGTGCCGCTGCCGACGTCACGAGCGGACGCCGTGAGCAAATCCGTGTGCCGGCGCCTCTGTGGAAGGAGACGCCGGGGATCGTGGCGCACCCGCGTCCACGCCGCCACGCGCCGGGCGGCGCCGGCGCGCCACATCGACACCTCGAGGAGAGTGCAGATGTCCCGACGCCTTTCGATCACCGTCTGTGTGATCGCCCTGCTGGCCCTGACGTCCGGCCGGGTAACCCCCGCCGCGCAGGCGCCCCCGCCCTTCAACTTCGACACCGGCGTGTCCCCGATCGAGATCGTCGCGCCGGCCATCGTGCAGGTGCTGCTGCAGGTGACACCGGCCAACGACGCGCCGATCGTCCTGCGTCACACGACGCTGGCCGCGCACGTCTGGTACGACGCCATCGCCCCGTATCACCCGACGGCCATCGGCGTGTCGTCGAACCTGGGACGCCGGCCCGTGCACGAACGGACGCAGCGCAACAAGAACATCGCGATGCTCTACGCGTCGTACCGGTTGATGAACAGCCTGCAGCCGACCTTCGCCGCGACGTGGCGCGGCATGCTGACCTCGGTGGGCCTGAACCCCGACGACACGAGCGAAGACCTGACGACGGCCGTCGGCATCGGCAACGCCGCCGGCCGTCACGTGGTGGCCGACCGCGCGCGCGACGGCATGAATCAGCTGGGCGACGAGGGCGGCAGGGAATTCCACCGCCGGCCGTATGCCGACTACACCGGCTACAAGCCCGTGAATACGCCCGAGCGCCTGTTCGATCCCTCGCGCTGGCAACCGCTCGTGTCGACCACCGGCTTCGGCACCTTCACCAGTCAGCAGTTCATCACGCCGCAGTGGGGCCGGACGAAAGCCTATTCCTACACGAACCCGCGGCGCTTCAACGCGCCGCCGCCGCGCGACAGCCGTATCGAGAACTTCGCCGCCTACCGCGCCCAGGCCGTGGACGTGCTGAACGCGCAGGCGGGCCTCACCGACGACCAGAAGATGCTGGCGGAGTTCTTCGACAACAAGCTCAACAGCCTGGGCTTCGCGGCGTTCTTCATCATCCAGACGCGCAACATGTCGCTCGACGATCTGGTGATCTACGACTTCCTCACCAACATGGCGGCCTTCGACGGCGGCATCGCCACATGGAAGGAGAAGGCGCAGTTCGACGCCGTGCGGCCAGTCTCGGCGATCCGGCACCTGTTCAGGAACCGCCGCATTCCGGCGTGGGGCGGTCCCGGCAAGGGCACCGTGCAGATGAAGGGCGAGGAGTGGCGCTCGTATCTGAACACGGGCAACCATCCCGAATATCCGTCGGGCTCGGCGTGTTTCTGCGCCGCGCACGCGCAGGCCAGCCGACGCTTCCTGGGCTCCGACGCATTCGGGCTCGCCGTGCCGGCGCCGGCCGGGAGCTCGGTGGTGGAGCCCGGGGTCACGCCGGCGTCGCCGACGATGGTCGGTCCCTGGAACACCTTCACGGACTTCGAAAACGCCTGCGCGTCGAGCCGCGTGCTTGGCGGCGTGCACTTCCAGGCGGCCGTGGATGAAGGGCTCGCGCTCTGCCGGCCCATCGGCGACACGGCGTTCGAGTTCCTCGACCGCAAGGTGCGCGGCATCAGCCAGTAGGCGGCGGGTCACGGCACACCGGCCACCCACGCGGGTGGCCGGTGTATAGTCCGGCGCATGCGCAATGTCCTCCTTGCCACACTGATGCTGGGAGCCGCGGCCACCGTGCCCGGCCTCCTCTCGACACCCGCCGCGCAGGAGGGCGAACAGAACCGCCCCGCCGCGCCGGCTGAAGCCATCGACCAGGACGTCATCTGGAAGATTCGGCGGGAAGCCACCGAGCGGTCGCAGATCATGCGGACGCTGCATGTGCTCACCGACGTCTACGGGCCGCGTCTCACCGGCTCGCCGAATCTGCGCAAGTCGCAGGACTGGCTCGTGCAGCGCGCGACGGCCGCGGGCTTGAAGAACGCGCACCTCGAAGAATGGGACTTCGGGCATCCCGGCTGGGCCAACGAGAAGCTGGCCGTACATCTCGTCTCACCCGTGAAGGACAGCCTCGTCGCGGAGGCGCTGGCCTGGACGCCCGGGACGAACGGCACCGTGACCGCGCCCGCGATCATCGTGACGCCGCCCGAGCGGCCCACGCAGGCCGATGCGGATCGCTTCTTCAACCGCCTGCGCGGCAATCTCAAGGGCCGCGCCGTGCTCGTGGGACAGCCTGCCACGCTCGACGTGACGATCGATCCGCCGGCGAAACGTCGTGACGACAACGAGGCGCGCGCGCAGTTCTCACCCAATCCGCCGCCGTCGCCGTTCGGCGCGCCGGCCGCCGCGCCGGCCGCACCCGCCGATCCGAAGCTCGCGCCCCTCACCGCCGACCAGTTCCAGGACCAGCTGAACCAGTTCCTGAAGGATCAGGGCGCGGCGCTTCGCGTGAACGACGCCGGCCGCGAGCACGGCCAGATCCGCGCCTTCAACAACCGCAACTTCGACGTCACGAAGGCGGTGCCGACCATCGTGATGCGCAACGAAGACTACGGCCGTATCGCGCGGCTGATGGCCAACGGACACCCCGTCGAACTCGAAGCGACCATCGTCAACCAGACGTATCCCGAGGGGAAGACGCAGCACAACGTCATCGCCGAGATCCCCGGCACCGACAAGGCGCAGGAAGTGGTGATGCTCGGCGGCCACCTCGACTCGTGGCACGCGGCCACCGGCGCCACCGACAACGCCATCGGCGTCTCGACGATGTTCGAAGCGATCCGCATCCTGCAGGCGATCGGGGTGAAGCCGCGGCGCACCATCCGTCTGGCGCTCTGGAGCGGCGAGGAACAGGGCCTGCGCGGGTCGGTCGCCTACGTCGCGCAGCACTTCGGCACGTTCGAGAATCCGAAGCCGGAGTACGAACACTTCGCCGGCTACTTCAACATCGACTCCGGCACGGGCCGGGCGCGCGGCATGACGGTGTTCGGTCCGCCCACGGCGGCGAACGTGCTGCGGCCGATGCTCGCGCCGTTTGCCGGCAACGGCGTAATGGGCGCGACGTCCACGCGGTCGCGCGCGCGCGGCGGCTCGGACCACACGTCGTTCAACGAAGTGGGGCTGCCGGGTATCGGCGTGGGCCAGGATCCGATCGAGTACGGCACGCACACCTGGCACACGAATCTCGACACCTACGAGCGCATCATCGAGAGTGACGCGCAGCAGTCGGCGATGGCGATTGCCGCCGCGGTGTATCACCTGGCGATGCGCGACGAGAAGCTGCCGCGCTTCGCGAAAGACCAGATGCCGGCGCATCCCGGCCGGTGATCCAGAACGCCAGAATGTCCCTGTCCCGTTTGGCGCGAATCTTGCGCCGATTCCGTGCCAAACGGGACAGGGCAGCTCGCAGTTTCTGACATGACAAACCCAACGCCCACTCCGCAATTCCGTGCCGCCTCGCCCATCCTGCCGGTGAGTGACCTGGCGAAGAGTCTCGACTACTACGTCCGCGTGCTCGGGTTCACCGTGGACTGGCAGGACGCGACGGGGATGGCGTCGGTGAGCCGCGACGGCTGTGCGCTGATGCTCTGCCAGGGCGACCAAGGGCACGCCGGCACGTGGGTGTGGGTGGGCGTGACCGACGTGGACGCACTGCACGAAGAACTGAAGGCGCGCGGCGCCATTGTGCGGCATCCGCCGAGCGACTACCCGTGGGCGCGCGAGATGCAGATCGCGGACCCGGACGGCAACGTGCTGCGCCTCGGCTCAGACCCGCGCGTGGGCGCCGAGCCCGGCGAGTGGCTCGACATGCACGGCGTCCGCTGGGCGCAGGACAGCTTCGGCGCCTGGCAGCGCGCCGACTAACGTGCCCTGTCCCGTTTGGCACGGAATCGGCGCACGATTCGTGCCAAACGGGACAGGGTCGTTACAAATCACGCGCGGCGCGTGTCGATGATCGCCTTGCTCGTGATCGCCTTGAGCGACGTCGTGCCGCAGCCCACCATCGCCAGGCGCAGCTCGGTGTCGAGGATCTGCAGCGCGCGCTCGACGCCGGCCTGACCGAACGCGCCGAGGCCCCAGATGTACGGCCGGCCGATGCCCACGGCCGTCGCGCCGAGCGCGAGCGCCTTGAAGGCGTCGGTGCCACGGCGGATGCCGCCGTCGATGATGATCGGCAGACGGCCGCCCACCGCCTGCACGACCTCCGGCAGGCACTCGATGGTGGCGCGGCCGGTTTCGGTGGCGCGGCCGCCGTGGTTCGACACGATGATGCCGTCGGCGCCGCTCGACACCGCCAGCGCTGCGTCTTCGCCGCTCTCGAGGCCCTTGACCATCACCTTCATGGACGTGACGTCCTTGAGGCGCTTGATGAAGTCCCAGGTGAGCGTGCCGCTCGTGAGCGTGAAGCCCTTCATGTCGAGCCCGGCGAACATCGGCTTCTGGCCGTTGGCGCCGTTCGGGCCGTGGCAGGCGTTGCAGGTGCGCGTGTCTTCGCGCGCCAGCCGCTTGTCCGTCTCGGTGTTGCGTCCGCCGGGCAGGTCCACGGTCACGGCGACCACGGTGCAGCCGGCCGCCTCCGCACGCTTCACCATCTTCGCCGAATTCTCGAAGCTGTTGCTCGTGTAGAGCTGATACCAGAGGCCGGCGCCGCGCGCCTTCGCCACGTCCTCGATCGGCGTGGACGACTGCGTCGACAGGATCTGCAGCTGCTTGCGCGCCGCCGCGGCACGCGCTACGGCGAGCTCGCCTTCGGCGTGGAAGCCGCGCTGCGACCCCACGGGGCAGAGGATGATCGGCGACGCGTAGGTCTGGCCGAAGATCGACATCGACATGTCGATCTTGCTGACGTCCACGAACCGGCGGACACGCAGCTGATAGCGCGAATACGCCTCGTGATTCGCGCGCAGCGTGGTCTCGCCGTCGGACCCAGTAGCCATGTAGCCCCAGTGCGCCGGCGGCACGAGCTTGCGGGCGGCAGCTTCGAGGTCGAACACGTTGAGCGCGTCGGCGGCGCTCTTGAGCACCTGCTCCACGGCCTGATCGGTCGTGGCGTTGCCCAGCGCTTCGACCAGCCGGGGCATGCCGAACAGGAGCGGGCTGGCGGCCAGGTACTTCAGGAACTCGCGACGATCCGACATGACGCCTCCGGGGACGTGGACAGCACGGCCGATTCTGCCACGACTTCGGAGGGCACGGGCGGCGGAGTTTGCGGCTCCGCCGCCCCATCCGCAGGCTAGGCGCCCGGCGCCCGGTACTTGACGGTGACCTTCGCCGCCTCGTCCATCTGCTTCGGGGTGATGAGCGGCACCATCTCGAGGGTCACCACGCCCGAGGCGTTCACCGCCAGGCTGAGGGCCAGACCCGCCGCCTCGTTGGGCACGTCCACGATGACGAACGCGTCGTCGGCGCCGTAGGCGAAATAGAAGCTCTCGACCTTCCCGCCGATCGCCTTGGCGGCCTTCGTCACGGCCGCCACGCGGCTCGATCCGCCTTCCTTCATCAGTGCCCGTGCGCCATCGGCGTTGTAGTGCGCCTTTGCCATGAATTTCGGCATTGCGATGCTCCCTGCGGCAGTGGCCGGCCTGAAGTGGCCGGCGCGAGGGATGCCGCTCAGAGACGTATGCGGATTCAGGCGCGGGTGCCCCTCACGAACTGCAGCACGAGTTCCGCGACCTTCGCCGGCTGCTCCTGCTGCACCCAGTGCCCGGCGCCATCGAGCAGGTGCACGCCGCGGAAGTTCGTGCAGGCGCTCTTCTGCATCGTCTCGAAGCTGCCGGCCCGCTGGAACACGCCCCAGTCGGACTTGCCGGAGATGAACGTCGCCGGCACGTCGATGGTGCGGCCGGCAAAGAGCGTGAGCTCGGCCGAAAGGCGCGGCACCCGGCCCACACGATACGACTGCAGGCCGCCCTGGAATCCCGTGCGGCCGTATTCGCTCGCGTAGATCGCGAGTTCGCGCTCCGGCAGCCACTGGCAGGCCGCGATCTGCGCGGCCGTGGGCATGTCGGCGGCCACCTGCTCGGCCATCCCCTTGCCTTTGTCCATCACGTAGTAGCGCGGCAGCAGCGCGAACTGCTCGGGCGTGTTGGCGCTGAGCGGATGCGGGGCGTTACCGGGCCAGTCGGCGCTCTTCGCGTGGTAGTAGGCGCGCAGGAAGGCCTGCAGCCCCTGCGGCGGCTTCCACATGTTCTCGTTGGCTTCGCGCGTCGTGTAGTAGGTCTGGTAGTGCTTGCGCGGCGGGGTGAGGGCGGCAAGACCTTCGTCCATGTCGGGCGCGGGCGCGGCGGCCGCGGGTGCGACGTTGGCGGTGTTGAACGGCAGGCGCGCGGTTCCGCCAAAGGGCGCGCTCATCATGACGACGGCGCGGAAGACGTCGGGCCGCGTCAGCGCGCACCAGGCGGCCACCGGCGAGCCGAAGTCGTGGCCCACGACGCACGCCACGTCGCGGTGCCCGAGCGCGTTCACGAGCGCCAGCATGTCGCGCACGCGGTTCAGCGTGGAGAACGGCGCGAGGTCGTCGTCGAAGCGCACGTCGGTGCCGCCGCTCCGGCCGTAGCCGCGCTGGTCTGGCGCCATCACGTGGAATCCGGCGGCGGCAAGCGGCAGCATCACCTTGCGCCAGCTGTAGGCCAGTTCGGGGAAGCCGTGCACCAGCAGCAGGCCGGGACGTCCGGGCGACTCGTGCCCCGCTTCCAGCACATGCATGGTGATGCCGTTGACGCCGGAGACGAGCCGCGAGCGGATGCCCGCCGGGAGCGTCCCGGCGCCATAGGGCGCCTCGGGCGCGGCCTGCGCCCGTGCCGCGCGGGGCACGGCGACGCCGGCAGCGGCCGCGACGAGCGGCGTGGTCGTGAGCGCCTGGAGCATCCGGCGGCGGGTCAGCGTAGCCATAGGCGCCGCAGCGTAGCAGGAACCGCGACCGTCCGCGCAACTCGGGGTCAGACCCCTTACGGATTTCGAAAGGGGTCTGACCCCAAGTACCATCGTCGGCAGTCGATGTCCTCCCTGCGGTCCGAACTTGCCCCGATGCTGCGCCTGGCGCTGCCGGTCGTGCTCGCCGAGCTCGGCTGGATGTCCATGGGCATCGTGGACACGATCATGGTGGCGCCGCTCGGCCCGGCCGCCATCGGCGCAGCCGGCATCGGCACCTCCGTGCACATGGCGTTCGCGGTCTTCGGCATGGGCCTGCTGCTCGGCCTCGACACGCTGGTCTCGCAGGCGCACGGCGCCGGCGACCATCGCGACTGCCACCGCTGGCTCGTGCACGGCGTGGTCATGGGCGCGGCCCTCACCGTGCCCATCATCGCCATCTGTCTGGGCGTGCTTGCGTTCTTCCCGCACGCGGGATTCCACCCGGACGTCGCGCCGCTGCTCGACGGCTACTTCAGCATCGTGCTCTGGAGCACGATTCCTCTGCTGCTCTACGCGGCCGTGCGCCGCTACCTGCAGGGGATGCACGTGGTCGCGCCGATCGCCTTCGCGCTCGTCACGGCGAACCTGCTGAACGCCGCCGCCAACTGGACGCTCATCCACGGCAACCTCGGGATGCCCGCGCTGGGAGTGCCCGGCGCCGCGTGGGCCACGGTGATCTCGCGTGTCTATATGCTCGCCGTGCTGGTCGTCGCCGCCTGGTGGATCGATCGCGCCGGCAACACCGGCCTCACCACCGTGTCGCGCACGCTCTCG
Organism: Acidobacteriota bacterium; assembly: GCA_022842985.1. Lineage (GTDB taxonomy): Bacteria > Acidobacteriota > Vicinamibacteria > Vicinamibacterales > UBA2999 > CADEFD01. The sequence continues at coordinate 8,008 of JALHON010000050.1, forward strand.
CGCGAGCGCTTTGCGCGCCTCTGGCGCCTTGGCTTCCCCGCCGCCTCGCAGGTCACACTCGAAGTGGGCGTCTTCGGCCTGGCCACCGCGCTCGCCGGACGTCTCGACCCCGTCTCGAGCGCCGCGCACCAGATCGCGCTCAACATCGCCGGCACCTCGTTCATGGTGCCGCTCGGCGTGGCCGCCGCGGGCGCGGTGCGCGTGGGGAACCGTGTGGGCGCGAACGATCCGCAGGGCGCCGCGCGCGCCGGCTGGATGGCGATCCTGCTCGGCTCGGGCTTCATGGGCGCCGCCGCGCTGCTGTTCTTCATCGCGCCACGCGCGCTCATCGGCGCCTTCTCGCCCGGGCCCGCAGTAGTGGACCTGGGCGCCTCGCTGCTCTTCGTCGCCGCCATCTTCCAGCTCTTCGACGGCCTGCAGGCCGTCGCCACAGGCGCCTTGCGCGGCCTCGGCAGCACACGCATGGCGATGATGGTGAACCTGGCTGGCCACTGGTTCATCGGCCTGCCGATCGCCTGGCTGCTCTGCTTTCCGCTCGGGCTCGGCGTGCGCGGCTTGTGGATGGGTCTCTCGACCGGCCTCATCGTCTGCGGCGTCGTGCTCACCTGGTACTGGCACCGCCGCATCAGTCACTACACTTCCACGGGACGGCTCCGATGATCTGCGACGCCCACATGCACTTCTTCTCGCCCGGCTTCTTCGACGCGCTCGGCGCCCAGAAGGGGCTGCCGCTCGATGGCCGCGTCGGCGTCGTTACGGGCGCGCTCGGCTGGGAGGAACCTGTATCCGTCGGCGCGCTGGCCGACCGCTGGGTGCAGGAACTGGATCGCCATCACGTGGCGCGCGCGGTGCTCATCGCGTCGGTGCCGGCGGACGAAGCCGCAGTGGCCGCGGCCGTGGCCGCGCATCCCGGCCGCTTCATCGGCTTCTACATGCTCGACCCGACGAAGGACGACGCGCTCGACCGCGTGGCCTGGGCAGCCGCACACGGCCTGCGCGGCATCTGCCTCTTCCCGGCGATGCATCGTTACCCGATCCACGGGCCCGACGTGGCCCGTGTGTGCGAGATGGCCGCCGCCACGCCCGGCACGGCGGTGTTCGTGCACTGCGGCGTGCTCTCGGTGGGCGCGCGCGCGAAGCTCGGGCTGCCGAGCCGCTTCGAGATGCGCTTCGGTAATCCGCTGGACCTGCAGGGCCCGGCGCTCGCGCATCCGCGCGTGCCGTTCATCGTGCCGCATTTCGGCGCGGGCCTCTTCCGCGAAGCGCTGATGCTCGCTGACGTCTGCCCGAACGTCTATCTGGACACGTCGTCGTCGAATCGCTGGATGCGCTACACGCCCGAGCTCTCGCTGCGGGACGTGTTCCGCGCCGCGCTCGACGTCACCGGATCGAAGCGCCTGCTCTTCGGCACCGACTCGTCGTTCTTTCCGCGCGGCTGGCAGCCGGCGATCCTCGAGACGCAGCGGCGCGCGCTCGCCGATGCCGGCGCCACCGACGAGCAGGTCGCCGACATCGTCGGCGGCAATCTCGACCGGTTGTTCCCGGTCGAGTGATGCGCGGCCACTGCGCCCGCTACGGCGTGACCGTCGCGTTCAGCGTGAAGGTCAGGCTGACCGGCTTCGTCGTGTCGCGGGCGAGCGGCACGAACCCGGCGAAGAACGAATAGCGACCGCCCGCCTGCAGCGTGACGTTGAACGTGCCGCCCGTCTGTTGCCTGAGCCGCTGGTTCACGTTCGGTCCGATGACGTCGATGCTGCCCGTCTCGCCGACGAAGGCCACGGTAAAGGTGGCCGTGCCGCTGCTGCCGGCCGGAACATCGATATCGTACTGGTGCCGCAGGTCGGCCACGGCGCTCGCGCCCGTGCCGGCGGCCGTGAGCGTGGCCCCGAGCACGCCCGACATCTGGATCTGCGTAGCGACATCGACCGGCGTCGTGATCTGGTTGACGACGTTCGTGACCGACGCGGAGGCGCCGCCGTTCGAGGCAGAGACATTGCCCAGCGGCTCGTTGGGGCGGGTTGTCGACGCGGCGTCCGTCACACCGTTCGCCAGGGCAGACACGCTGACCGTCATCTGTTGCGAGCCGTGCGGAAACCGCAGCGGCGCGGCCGTCTCACCACACGCCGACCCGATCGCCGCGCTGCGTCCGGCCGTCGTGCCCGCATAGAGCGGCGAGAACGCGTAGAAGCAGAGAATCTCGATATCCGCGAGCTGGCGCTCGTTGAGCGACACGGTCGCGCCGCCGGCGATGTAGCTGGCCGTCTGCAACTGGCGATCGAAGTTCAGGTCGAACGACGTCAGCTGGCCGGCGCCGGTGAAGCCGTCGCCGTTCAGGTCGAAGCGCGAGTAGGTCGGCGTGCCCGTCACCGCCGCGAACGCCTGGGCGAACCGCACGAGGTCGTCATCGGCGAACACGCCATCGGGCGTCGCGGCGCCGGGCGAGGCCACGTCGAGCAGCGTCAGCCGCACCGGCGCGTCGTTGGTCGCGATGTCGGTGCCGAGCACCGCCGCGTAGACGTCGAGGCTCGGTGCCGGCACGTCGTCCGGCGCGCAGCCCGCCGAGAGGTCCACGGCCGTGTCGGTGATGATCGTGCGCACCTGCGCCGGCGTGAGCGACGGCCGGAGCGCCCACACCCAGCCGGCCAGCGCCGCCGCCTGTGGCGTGGCCATCGACGTGCCCGACAGGTTCCCTGCCGTGGTCGAGGCGTTCGTCATGCTCCAGACGTCGGTGCCCACGGCCGACACGTTCGCGAGGTTGGTGGCGGCAGACCGCGGCGACACGCGCTTCGAGCCGGGGCTCAGGCAGCCGCGGCTCACGACGGTGCCGGGTAACGTGACGTGGTCTTCGACCACCAGCGTGTTCGTGGCGGCCGGCAGCGCCACGCCGTCGTTCGACACGATGTCGGTGCGCAGGGCGGCCGCGGCGAACGCCGACGACGTCCGCGAATCGCGGCCGGAGGCGTCGGTATTGCCCCCGGACGCGGCGTGAAGGAATCGCCGTTCGAGGCCGGCGCCCGCGACAGCGCGATCCGCGGTGCCGCGGATCTTCTCGAGCCAGCTGGCGGCTTCGGATACCGCGTTGGCGGCCGTGCAGTTGACCGCCGCCTGGGCCGCTGTGCCGCAGCTGAAGCCCAGACTGGTGTTCACGACGATGTTACCGGTGAGAGTTCGCACGAGCGTGAGGATGCCGTTCTGCACGTCGCCGGCGGGCCGTCGCCGCCGCTGGTCCACGACGCGCACGGCCGTGCGTCCGGGCAGCAGTCCGGTGACGAGACCCGTGTTCGACGTGTTCCCCCCCTGCGTCGCAGCGATGATGCCGAGCACGTGATAGCCGTGCCGGTCGAGGCGGCCGGTGGCGAAATCGCCTGGTACGTCGGAGACGTCGAAGGGCGCGCCGGGCGAACCGCCGCCGAAGTTGTCGGCCACGATGAACGTGGGCCGCGTCGCGGCCGGCAGGGCCAGGGCCGCCGCGGTGTTCCACGCCGCCGGCGTCCGCACCGCGATCAGGTGGTCGATCTTGTCGAGGTCGGAGGACGTCGGCGTGTAGTTCGACGGGAGCACCTCGGTGGCATAGAAATGCTGCGGCCGCACGTCCCGCACGCCCGGGAACGCACGGACGCGCGCCGCCACCGCGTCGAGCCCGGCGATCGAACCCGGATCGGGAATCTCGACGAGCAGGATGAGCACGCCGCGCAGCATGCTCACGATGCGGCCGTCGATGGCGGTGAGCGCGGTGTTCACCTGGCCCACGGTGGCGTCGGGCCGGAAGGCGATTTCGATCTGCGTGCGGGCCGTTTCGCGACCGGCCGCGTCGGTCGAGATCTGCGCCTCGGCCACGCCGGTCGTGCCCGAGTAATCTGACGTCGCGCCGACGGCAGGAGCCACCGGGTCCCCCGTCAGCAGGATGCCGCCAGCGCCGAACGTAAACGACGTCGTGGTGAAGGCCAGCAGCTCTCCGGGCCCGAGCGCGCCGTCACGCAGCCCGCCGGTGACGACCGCGGCAAGATACGCCGTGTAGGTGCCGAGCGGTTCGACGCCGGTGAAGGTGTAGGCGAGCAGCGCCGGTTCACGCACGGCGAACGCCCCGGCGAGGTTGATGCCGGTGGCCGTGGGCGTGAGCGACGCCAGATTGGCGAGCGTGCCGGCCGCGGCCCCCGCGCCGAGCCGCACCGTGACGGTGTTCACGCCGTCGGGCAGCTGGATGCCCAGATAGAAGTCCGCCAGCGGACCACCGCCGGGGTTCGTGACCTCGGCGCCGAGCTGCAGCGTGGCGCCCGGCTGGAACGCCGTCTGGTTGAGCAGCACCCGCACCGCGGGCACCGGGGACGTCTGCGCGCCCGCCGTCGTCACTCCCACGAAAAGTGCCGCCAACGCCCTCCACCACCCCGACCGTCGCATCGACATACCGCCTCCACCAGTGCAGAGAGGCGGGTCGCGCGGGATTTGCTCACGGGGCGTTCTTCGGCGCACCTTCGGGGCTACGGCACCTGCACGACCACTTCGTTGGACGGCGCGCTGAGACCGGCGTAGTTCCCGGCGCGCACGCGGACGTAGTAACGCCCCGGCGGCACGCCACTGGCGGCGAACGACGTCTGCTGGCCCACGTCGAGGCCACTGAAGATGTCGTTCAGGCCTGGCGCAGAGCCGACCTCGAGGACGTAGCGCGTTGTCGTCGGCGGAGCCGCGGCAGCCGCCCACGCCACGGTCACCGAACCGCCGCTGACGGTCGCGGTGAGGCCGGTTGGCAGCTGCGGCTTGGGCACCGGGACGAACTCCCCGGGAACGGCGGCAGAGACGGCAACCACCGGCGCGAGCGTGTTCGTGTCGAAGACTTCGAAGGACAAGGACGAGAAGCCGGCGGTGATGGCCGCCCCGTTCACGTAGAGGCGATGGCCGACGTCGTCGAGCGCGGAGTGCGCTGCCGAGACGACCTGGCCAGACAGGCGAAGCCCGCCTGAACCGAGCAGCGCCAGCGAATCGCCATCGAACCTATGGATGAACGCGCTCACCAGCAGCACCCGATTCAGGCGATGGTCTGCATGGACGTCCCAGATCGGAAAACCTCCGAACATCGACAGCACCACCGGCACAGCCACATCCGCGAGGACCGTCCCGCCGGGGAGCGCGATCTTCTGCAGGCGCTGCGCCTGATTGACGAACTGGACGACGTACGCCGCTGAGCCGTCGTAGTTGAGCGCCGCCGTCAACCAGTCTGGAAGCGTCGTCACGAGCTGGCCCGTCGTGGTGTCGATGAGGAAGGCGCGGTTCGGCTGCGAGGCCGCGAAGTCCCCCTGGCAGAAGTACAACAGGCGTCGGCCATCACCGCTGACGCTGACCGGGATCGTCAGGGTGCAATCGGGCGCGGTGAAGCGGCGCACGCCCGAGAGGCCGTAGGCCGAGACACCGCGGGCATCGAAGACGTACACCTCCGGCCGGGCGGGATTGCCGGCGATGCCGACAGCGTCGGCCACGTCGATCGTCGTGGTCCGACCGGTCACGAGATCGCGGACCGCGAGGCGTGCCGGACGTGAGCCCGATACGGGGGTGAACCAGACGAGCAGGCCGCCGTCGGGCGTCACGTACGGCGAGGCCGCGGCAGCCCCGGCCGGGTCGACATCCGACGACAGCACGGCCGGCGTGTCAGGCGCGACGCGCAGAATCGTGCCGCCACAGTCGAACGTGCAACCGGGCACCACACCGGAGAGCACGAAGGCCTCGGGCTGTGCCCCAGCCGGCGTGACGTCGGTCGAAAACAGCGCCAACGCTGCGAACACGGAGATCCAGCGCATCATCGACTCTCCAGGCGCCGCGAGGGCAGACAGCACCGCCGGCAAGTATCATAGGACGGTTACGCGGGCGGCGACAGGCACGCCACAAGGAGCTTCCGTTGGGCAACATTCTTCAGGCACTTCCGGTTGGTGAGAAAGTCGGCATCGCGTTTTCGGGCGGCCTCGACACGAGCGCGGCCCTGCACTGGATGCGCGCCAAGGGCGCCATTCCGTATGCCTACACGGCCAACCTCGGTCAGCCCGACGAGAAGGACTACGACGACATCCCGAAGAAGGCGATGGCCTACGGCGCCGAAAAGGCGCGGCTCATCGAGTGCCGGCCGCAGCTCGTCGCGGAAGGCATCGCCGCGATTCAGTGCGGCGCGTTCCACATCTCGACCGGCGGCGCCACCTACTTCAACACCACGCCGCTCGGCCGCGCGGTGACCGGCACGATGCTGGTCGTGGCGATGAAGGAAGACGACGTCAACGTCTGGGGCGACGGCAGCACCTTCAAGGGCAACGACATCGAGCGGTTCTACCGCTACGGCCTGCTGGCCAATCCGTCCCTGCGTGTCTACAAGCCGTGGCTCGATCAGCAGTTCATCGACGAGCTCGGCGGCCGCAAGGAAATGTCCGAGTACATGATCGCGAACGGCTTCGAGTACAAGATGTCGGTCGAAAAGGCCTACTCGACCGACTCGAACATCCTCGGCGCCACCCACGAAGCCAAGGACCTCGAGTTCCTGAACAAGGGCATCACCATCGTGCAGCCCATCATGGGCACGGCGTTCTGGAAGGACGACGTGGCGGTGAAGGCCGAAACGGTGAGCGTGCGCTTCGAGGAAGGCCAGCCCGTGGCCATCAACGGCCGCACCTTCGCGGATGCGCTGGCGCTCTTCACCGAAGCCAACGTCATCGGCGGCCGCCACGGCCTCGGGATGTGCGACCAGATCGAAAACCGCATCATCGAAGCCAAGAGCCGCGGCATCTACGAGGCGCCGGGCATGGCGCTGCTGCACCTGGTCTATGAGCGGCTCGTCACCGGCATCCACAACGAAGACACGATCGAGCAGTACCGCAACAACGGCCGCCGGCTCGGCCGTCTGCTCTACCAGGGCCGCTGGTTCGATCCGCAGTCGATGATGCTGCGCGAAACCGCCCAGCGCTGGGTGGCGCGCGCCGTCACCGGCGAAGTGACCGTGGAGCTGCGCCGCGGCAACGACTATTCGCTGCTCGACACGACCAGCCCGAACCTGACCTACAAGCCCGAACGGCTCACGATGGAACGCGGCGAGGCGTTCTTCACGCCGCAGGATCGCATCGGCCAGCTCACGATGCGTAACCTCGACATCATCGACACGCGCGACAAGCTGCGTGTCTACACCGAAACCGGGCTCATCGGCGCCGGCTCGGGCGACGGCATGCCGCTGCTCGCGGCGCCCGAGGCCGACGAGCCGAAGAAGTAGAGGCCGCCGATGCCACGCCGTGTCCTCACCGCCCTCGTGCTCGTGGCCGCGCTCAGCGCCGGCTGCAGCGAGGGCGATCTGCTCACCGCGCCCACGCCCTCGGCGCGGGTCGACGGCACGTGGAATCTCGTGTCGGCCACGACTGGCGCGCTCTCGCTGACCGAAGCGAAGACGGCGAACCGGTTCGTGCTCACGCTGGCCGGCGACCGCGCGCTGCTGAAGGCGGACTGCAACACGTGCGCCGGCGACTTCCGCCTCGACGGCGACGTCATCACGCTCAACCTGCAGGCGTGCACGCGCGCCTTCTGCCAGAGCTCGCCGCTCGATACGCAGGTCACGCAGGCGGTGAACGGCGCCCACACGGTGCGCCTGGATGCCACGCGGCTGCAGTTCAGCTCGTCGCGGGGCGAGATCAGGTTCGAACGGTAGCGCGCCGGTCAGCCCCTGGACCGGGAGGCCTCCCAGTGACCACTCCCGCGAATACGAAGAAGGCGTGGGCCGTACTGGCCTACACGATCGCCGAAGACGCCGCCACGACGAGCCCGCTCGACACCTCGGCCCGCGGTGAACTCAAGGCCATCTGCGATGCCGCCGACTTCCGGCACGTGAGCGTGGCCGCGCAGGTGGACTTCAAGCGGCGGCGGGGCGTGTACCGCAGCGCCATTACCGAGATCCCCCCGGCCGAACGCGGCTTCGAGGACATCGACCCCGAGCGTCACGAGCTGTGGCAGAAGATCCTGTCGGGCGTGGACGACGACACGACGGTCGTCCGCCTCCAGCGCGACGCCACGGACCTGAACGCCGCGGACGGCGATGTGCTCGAGACCTTCCTGCGCTTCGGCCAGGACGAGTGTCCGGCGGATCGATACCTCGTCTCCTTCTTCGGCCACGCCGCCGGTCCGCTCGGTGTGTTCTCCGACCAGGCGCCGGGTGAGGCCACGCACGACACACTGCGCCTGCCCGGCCTCGTTAACGCCTTTCGCGGCAGCCGCAGCCGCGCCGCCGTCGTCGTGTTCCGCGACTGCTTCATGAACTGCCTCGAGGCCATTCACCAGCTGCGCGGGTCGGCCGACTACCTCGTGGCCACGCAGGCGCTGGCCCCGGCCGTGGGCGCGTGGCCGTGGAAGGCGTTCATGGCATCGCTCACGCCAGACGCCACGCCCTACGAAGCGGGTCTCGGCCTGACGAAAGCCCTTGCCGCCTATCTGGACGACGCCAGCCACCGCTCCGGCTTCGACGCCGTGCCCTATTCGCTCATCGACACGAGTGCGGCGGAGGACATGGCCACGCGTCTGGCGGCGCTGACCGACGCGCTCGAGGCGGCGCGGCAGGATCCGGCGCGGGCCCGCGCCTGCGGGAAGGCGCTCGAGGCCGCGCGTGTCGGCTCGCCGGAGAGTGCGAAGGTGCCCGGCGACCCGGCGCTGCTCGACGTGCCCACGCTGTGTGTGCGGCTGGCGGGGCTGAAGGGCGACCCCGTGGCGGCGGCGGCCGTGGCGCTCGGGCGGGTGGTGGGGTCGAAGCTCGTGCGCTGGCATCACAGCCAGACGCGGCATCATCTGGGCACGAGCCTGTTCTACAAGCCGGTGCGCGCCGACGATCTGCGGCGCTCGTATCTGCAGGCCGAAGACGTGACGGTGGCCAACGACGACGCCGCGCACTATCGCGCGCTGGCGCTGTCGAAGGCCACCGGCTGGCACCGGATCGCACTGAATCCGCTGCCGGTCGAGGACTGACGTTTACCGCTTCTTCGCGGTCTTCTTCGCAGCCTTCTTGGCGGTCTTCTTGACCGCCTTCTTCGCAACCTTCTTCGCGGCCTTCTTGGCCGTCTTCTTCACGGCCACAGCGGCCACCACCGGCGCGGCGCCACGCTTGCCCGCCATTCCCTTCGGCTTGTCGTCCTTCGGCATCGAGTGCACTCCTTTGTGCGAATCGAACTCCGGATGATCCGGAGTCGACGCGCGAGTGTAACAGAAAGACTTTGACTTCGATGGCGTGTGCGCGGAGCATTCCGGCGATGAGTGGCGCGCTGCCTCCTCCCACGTTCGGCCGATCGCTTGCCGTCGTCATCGGCATCAACGACTACACACGCGGCATTCCGCCGCTGCGCACGGCGGTGAACGACGCGCGGCGTCTCGGTGCACTGCTCGCCGCCGAACATGGCTACGAGGTCATCGAAGTACTCGACGGCGCGGCCACGCGCGCGCGCCTCGTGTCGCTGCTCAAGGACGAGCTGCCATCGCGTGTGAGCGCCGGCGATCGCGTGTGCTTCTACTTCGCCGGCCACGGCGTGGCCATCGACGGCCACGATGGCCCGAACGGGTATCTGCTGCCGGTGGACGCCTCACGCAGCGACGAGGGCACGTTCCTCGACATGCCGCTCGTGCACGACGCGCTCGTCGGCCTGCCGTGCCGGCACATGCTCGTCATCCTCGACTCGTGTTTCTCCGGCGCCTTCCGCTGGAGCGGCACCCGCGCGGTGGGCGTGGTGCCGGAGGTGGTGCATCAGGAGCGCTACGAACGTTTCGTGCGCGATCCGGCGTGGCAGGTCATCACCTCGGCGTCGCAGGATCAGGAAGCGCTCGACCAACTGCGCACGGGCGCCCTCGGCGGCCGCGACGGCGAGGGTGACCACTCGCCCTTCGCGCTCGCCCTGTTCGATGCGCTTGCCGGCCACGGCGACATCATGCCGCGCGCCGGCGGCGATGGCCTCATGACCGCCACCGAGCTCTACCTCTACATCGAGGATCGGCTGCAGGCGAAGACAATCGAAGCCGGACGGCAGCAGACGCCGCGGCTCTGGCCGCTCGCCAAGCACGACAAGGGCGAGTTCGTGTTCCTCGTGCCCGGCCGCGCGCTCTCGCTGCCGCCGGCGCCGCCGCTCACCGCCGACGCCAACCCGTGGCGGGGCCTCGCGAGCTACGACAGCAAGGACGCCGCCCTCTTCTTCGGCCGCGAGGCGCCGGCCGCGGCGCTGAAGGAGGCCATCGAAGCTCGGCAGCTCGTGGCCGTGCTCGGGGCGTCTGGAACCGGCAAGTCGAGCCTGGTGAAGGCCGGCGTGCTACCGGCGCTCGCCACCGACTCGCGCTGGACGCTGCTGCCCGTGGTGCGCCCGGGCGCCGCGCCATTCGAGGCGCTGGCGCAGGCGATCGCTACCCTCACGCCGGGTACGCCCGTGGCCGCGGACGGCATCGAGGCCGCGCTCGCCCGCTGGTGCGATGCCCATGCCGGCCAACGCCTGCTGCTGCTCGTGGACCAGTGCGAGGAACTGGTCACGATGGCCCGGGCCGCCACGGCGCGCGATGCGGTGACGGCGTTGCTCGCCCGGCTGCTCGACCAGCATCCGCTGCAGCTTACGGTCGTGCTGACACTGCGCACGGACTTCGAGCCGCAGTTCGACCGCTCGGCGCTCGCGCCGCTCTGGAAGGACGGGCGTTACGTCGTGCCGCCGCTCAGCCGCGGCGACCTCAAGGCGATCATCGAGCAGCCCGCCTCGGCGCGCGTGCTCTACTTCGACCCGCCATCGCTCGTCGAGACGCTGCTCGACGATGTCGTGAACACGCCCGGCGGTCTGCCGCTGCTGTCGTTCGCGCTCAGCGAGATGTTCGCCCGCTACCTCAGCCGCCAGGCGGCGGATCGCGCTTTGACGCGAGCCGACTACGACGCCATCGGCGGGGTCGTAGGCGCCTTGCGCGCCCGCGCCGATGCCGAGTTCGACGCCCTCGACGACGCGCACAAGGAGGCGATGCGCCACCTGATGCTGCGGATGGTGAGCGGCGGCGCCGGCAGCCTGGCAAAGCGCCGCGTGAGCGATGCCGAGCTCGTGTTCGCGGACCCCGGCCAAGGCGCGCTCGTGCAGGACGTGCTCGCTCGTCTGACCGCCGCGCGGCTCGTCGTGGAAGGCACCGAGTCTGACGGCACCGGCTACGCCGAACCCGCGCACGATGCGCTCGTGCGCGGCTGGGGCCGTCTCGTGGGCTGGATTCACGAGGTGAACGACGACGCCGTGCCGCTCGCCACCAGGCAGAAGCTCGCCGGCGCCGCGCTCGAGTGGACGGCGGCCGAAGGCGCCGCGAAACCCGGACTCGTCTGGCGCGATCCGGTGCGCAGCGCCATGCTCGCGCCGCTCGTGCGCGATCGCGCGCCCTGGCTGAACGCGCCGGAGCTCGCGTTTGCCACGGCGAGTGTCCGCGGCCGGCGCAACGCGCGCCGCCTCTCGATGGCCGTCACCGCCGCGATCGCCGTACTCGGTGTGGCCAGCCTCCTGTTCGGCGTGCAGGCGAGACGCAACGCCGCCGAGGCCCGCAGCCAGCAGCAGGCGGCCACAGAGGCTGCCAGCCGCGCCGAAGCGGAAGAGGCGCGGGCCGAGGCCGAGGCCGCGCGGGCCGGTCTCGAGAAACAGCGCGCCGTGCGCAGCCTGTTCTCCTCGCTGCGGCTCTTCATGTCGAACGGCAACGCCGGTAGCCTTTGCCTGTTCCCCTGGTGCACGAGCGCGCCACGCGGCGACGGCAACGAAGAGGCCTGGTTCTCGATCGCGCGGCTGCCCGATCACGTCGAGAACCTGTGGGCGCCCACCGGCGAAGAGTCGCGCGACTTCGCGGCGGCGCGCGACTACGGTGAGGGGCACGTGCTCGTCTACGCGCAGGACGGTCTGACCCGCGACGACGAAGTGCGCGTGCCCGGCGCCGACAACCTGATCTTCGCGGAAAACGCCCTGCGCTGGCTGGGCCGCGACGAGACGCCCGATGGCTGCGCCGCCACGACGACGATCGCGGTCTGGGAGGGCACCTTCGTGCGCGCCTCGCAGATGACAGCCGTGCGCCGCTTCATGGACCGCCGCGGCTGGCAGTTCGTCGTCACCACTCCCGAGACGCTCGACGCCGACCTCGGCTGCGCGTCCGTGCTCTGGTATCTGAGCGACTGGGAGCCGCCGGCCGACTTCGCCACGACGCACGTGCCGCGCATCGAACGTTTCGTGCGCGAGGGCGGCGGTCTGCTCGTGGGCGGGCTCGGCTGGTCGTACGACCAGCAGGGCCCGGATGCCCCGTACGCCGCGGACCAGCTCGGCGAGGCCTTCGGCTTCCGCTTCTCGCTGAACGCCTTCGGGACCGACGCACGCCAGCCGATTCCGCTGCTCGTGCCGTGAGCCCGCGGCCCGCGGCCGCCTGCCGAACGGCGGGGCTAGGGCCGCGCGCCGGTCACGACGAAGAGCACCGACGGCACCGACGTGTAGTTGTAGGCGTAGGCGCTGCCTTCGTCCACCCAGTCGGCCACGAGGACGGTGGCCGGCGCGCCTATGCCTTCGGGGGCGATCGAGCCGGCGGCCACGCGGGCGCCCGTCGTGAGGTCCACGCGGGCGACTTCGACCGGCACTTCGAACCCGCGCTGCACGAACACGGCCTTGCTGTCGCGGCTCCAGCCCACCACGCGGTCGGCTGACGACATCGCGGCAACAACGCGCGTCGCGGACTCGCCGAGACGGCCAGCCTCTACACGGCCATCCGCCATCGTGAGGAGCATCGTGATGCCGTCGGGCGCGAGCGACGCACGCACGCCTTCGTCGGTCAGCGGCGTGAAGTCCGTGCCGTCGAGATCCGTGCGGTAACACCGCGGCAGCTTCCCTGTTTCGGTGCCGCAGACGAGCAGGTGCTGCCCGTCGGGAAACCACTGCACCGAGCTGATGGGATCGAAGCGCCCGGCGCCGAGCCGGCGGGCCGTGCCCGCGCCGGTGGGATAGAGGACCACCTCCGGCGGAGTGGCCACGATCGCCGCCGCCCAGCGGCCGTCCGGTGAGAGCCGTTCGGCGCTGCCCGTGCCGAGACGCATCGGCTGCGAGCCGTCGGTCGCCCGCAGCACGACGCCGTAGGACGGTCCGCTGCGCTGGCCGACGTCCACCATCAGCAACTGGCGGCCATCGGCGGAGAGCGAGCGGGCGCCGGACGATCCGAGCCAGGACAGATCGCGCTCGCCGGCCGCGCCGGGCACGCGCGCCCGCACGCCGAACGTGAGGTCTTCGCGCACGGTGAGCCAGCGGCCGTCGGCCGCCACGTCGTGCACGATGAGCCGGGCCGGCGCGCTCAGCACCGTGCGATGCGGCGTGCGGCCGTCAGCCGCGACCGCCATCGGCTGCATCTGTCCGCCGCCGGTCGCGTTGCCGGAAAAGACGAGGGTGCGGCCATCGCGTGTCCACGCCAGCCCTTCGATGGACCAGAGTTCCGGCGTGAGCGCGCGGGCGGCGCCGTTGCGCTCCACGACCATCACCGTGCCGCGATCGTCGAAGCGCCACGAATGCGCGACGAAGGCCACGGCACTGCCATCGGGCGACACGCGCGGATCGCTCAGATACCCGGTCGCCTCGTGCCGCGCGGTGCCGATCGGGTACTCGAGACGATCGCGGCCATTGCCGAGGTCGTGGACAACGGCGAGCGTCTCGCCGTCGGGCCCCCAGTCGGCCTCGCGCACGCCGTCGAGCACGGCGCGCGGCGAGCTGCCGAGCGTCATGCGCGCGAGTGTGCCGGCGTAGAGCCGCTGCTGCAGGTAGCGGGCGTTGACGATGAGCGCGAGCTCGCCCTTCGACGAGATGGAGAGCAGGTGTGCGTCGGGCACGTCGAGCCGTTGCGGCGCTTCCGCCGTGGGGCTGATCACATAGAGCGCCGGGGCGTAGCCGCGCGAGGCCGCGCTGTAGACGATCGTCTGGCCGTCGGGCATGAAGCGCGCGTTCATCACCGGCAGGCGATCGAACGTCTTGGCTTCGTAGACCACCTCCGTCACCGGCGCGGGCGCGAGCAGCCGCAGTGCCGCCCACACCGCCGCGCCGCCGACGAGCAGTGCGGCCATGACGGCCGCGACCATACCGGGACGCACCCGCGCGGGCGCCGTTGCATCCGGTGGCGGCAC
>JALHON010000051.1 GCA_022842985.1 Acidobacteriota bacterium
CGCCGGCCGACGCCCCGCGCTCGCCCGAGGACGAGCGCGCCCGCGACGCGGCGGCGCTGCGGGCCATGAAAACCGAGGCGTGGGACGACGCCCTGGCTCTCACGCTGGATCTGCTCGACCGTTACGGCGAGCAGCCCGACGTCATCGCGCGCCTGGCCGAGATCTACAACCGCATGCACCGCGCCACCGACGAGACGGCGACGTGGGAGCGCTTCATGTGGGTGTCACCGCATCCCGATCGCGCCTGTCCGATGGTGGGCCGCGCCTACCGGGGCCTCAGTCAGTACGACGCGGCCATCAATGCCTTCCTGCGCTGCCTCGCGGCCGATCCCACGAGCGTGAAGCTCGTCTACTTCGCCGGCCTCGGCTACGAGTGGGCCGGCCAGCTCGAGGCCGCGCGGCAGTATTACCGGCGCGCCGTGGCGATGGCGCCGCCCGCCTACGACTACGAGGTCTCACTCGCCCGGCTCGATCTGCACGAAGGGAACCTGAAGGAGGCGCGTGACCGCGCCGCTGCCGTGCTCGCGCAGGTGCCCACGCACACGGAAGGCGCGCTCGTCGCCGGCCTGGCCGAGCAGCGCGCCGGCCGCAAGGCCGGTGCGCGCAAGTACCTCGAACTGGCCGCGCGGCTTGCGCCCGAGTACTTCGACGTGCGCCTCGCGCTCGGCATCCTCGACTACAGCGACTCGCGCGTCGCGCAGGCGCGCGGACATTTCGAAGCGGCGTTCCTCTCCGACCCGTCACGCCGCGCCGAAGTGCAGCCGTGGCTCGATCGCACGCTGGCCCAGAGGTAACCGATGCCAGCCATTCTTCGTCTCGCGCTCGCCGTCACCACGCTGACCGTCTTCTGGCTGGCGCTCTTCGTGTCGAACGCCGCCAACACACCGGCGCCGGCGTCCGTGGCCGCCACGGCCACGCCGGCGGGTGCGGCCGGATCGCCCGCTCCCACCGCCGCCGAGACCGAGGCCGATGCCGCGCGCATCGACGGTCTGCTCGTGCAGAGCCGCGATGCGTTCGCCAGCGGCCGCTGGCAGGACGCGCTCGAGCCGACCAAAGCCATCGTCGAACGGTTCCCCGGCCAGCACGTGTATCTCGCGCGGCTCGCCGAGATCTACAACAAGCTCGAACGTCCGGCAGATGAAGCGGCGACCTGGGAACTCTTCATGGACCGTGCGCCGCTGCCGGCCGAGGCGTGTCCGGCCGTGGGCAACGCCTACCGCCGCATCGGCAAGTACGACCTGGCGCTGAAGGCGTTCGAACGCTGCTTCGAGTCCGACAACAAGAACGCCGAACTCGCGTTCTTCGTCGGGCTCGGCAACGAGTGGCTGACGCGGTTCGGGCCGGCGGAGGAGTTCTACCAGCGCGCCATCACGATCGCCACCACGCACTTCGACAGCGAAGTGGGCCTCGCGCGCCTGCGTCTGCATCGCAACCAGCTTGCCGAGGCGCTCAAGCGCGCATCCGCCGTGCTGAAGAAGTCGCCGAAGCATGTGGACGCGCTGCTCGTCGCCGGGCTCGCCGAACAGCGCGCCGGCCATCGCGCCGAAGCGCGCGTGCATCTCGAACGCGCGGCCGCGTTGTCCGAAGACTACTTCGACGTGCATCTCGCGCTCGGCGTGCTCGACTACAGCGAGTCGCGCTTCCCGGCGGCCCGGCGCCGCTTCGAGATCGCGAACAAGCTCGACCCGAAGCGCAACGAGGAAGTGCGCGTGTGGCTCGAACGCACCGCCACCGTAAAGGCCACGTCATGATGATTGCCGCCGCCGTGGCCCGCGCCCTGGTCGTCGTGTTCTGGCTGGCGAGTGCGGCCTACGCGTTCCTGATCTCGGTGCCGTTCGTCTACGAGCAGTTCCTGCTGCCCGGCCTCGTGCCGGCGCTCGTCGCGTTCGCGCGCTGGCAGGGCGTGCTGTCGCTCATCGCCGCGCCGCTGACGGCGCTGGCGCTCTGGCCGGATCTGGCCGCCCGCCGCGCCCTCGTGAGCGGCGGTCTGCTCATCTGGATCGCGAGCATGGCCGGCGTGGGCGGCCTCGTGGCCTCGCCCCTCACCACACTCGAGCCCGGCGTGTGGGCGCTGGCGCTGGCCGCCGCGGCGCTCGTGCCGGTCATCTGGCTGGCCGTCATCGACCTCACGCAGGCGACGTGGACCGACACCACGCGTACGACCGACCCGCTGGCGCGCGATGCGGTCGTGGCGCTCTTCGCCGCGGCCGCCTCGGTGTCGCTCTTCGCGGCGGCGGGCCTGGCCGCGACGCGGACCTTCGATCCGCTCGGCGCCGTGCTGAGCGTGAGCGCGCACGCGCTGCTCTTCGCGGCCCTCTTCGCCGTGTTCGTGCTGGTGCGCGCGATCGGCGACCTCACGTCGAAGCCGTCGCAGTGGGAGGCGTTCAGCGCGGTCGTGATGGTGGCGGCGCTCCTCGGCATCGCCGCGGCGGTGGTCGTGCTGCCGGCGGTGTCGCAGCGTGACGGCCTCTCACAGGCCGTCGCGGTGGCCTTCGGCGCCACGATCGGCCTGGTGCTGGCCGCGCGCGGCGTGCGCCACGGACACGCGCGCGAGCGCGACGGGCTCGTGCTCGCGCTCGGCGGCATCCTGCCGCGCTGGGCGCAGTCGCACAAGCCGCTCCCGCGGGCCGGCTGGGCGGTGCTCATCGTGGCCGTGGCCGTCGCCTTCCGCGCCGCCAGCGGATCGATGGACTGGAATTTCGTGGTCGCGAAGATGGGCGCCGTCGTGGTGTGGGTGCTCGTGCTGGCGACCGCCGCGCAGTGGGCGCCGGCCCGGGTCTACCTGCCGGCCGCGGCGCCGTTCGGCACCTGCGCGGCCGTGCTCGCGGTGTATCTCGTGGCCGCTGGCCGCCTGCCGTTCGGCCCGGTCACGGTAGATGCCGCGATGCGCGCCGGCGATGCGTGGGCGGTGGGCGATCCGTCGTTCCGCACGCTGCGCGACTGGCTGCAGCGGCCGGTGCCGCAGGTCGAGGCCACCGCGGCCGACGGCGGCAGCGCGCCGGCCGATGGCGTCGGCTTCTTCGATTTCCTGCAGGCGCACACGAACATCGGCCGTTCCATCCAGATCGCGCCGGTGCCGGTGCGTCTCGCCGACCTGAACGCGCGGCAGGACGTGCGCCGTCCGCACGTGTTCGTGTTCGTCGTCGACAGTCTGCGCCGCGACTATCTGTCGCCCTACAACCCGGCGGTCACCTTCACGCCGGCCATCCAGCAGTTCGCGGGCGACAGCACCACCTTCACGCGCGCCTTCACGCGCTACGGCGCCACCGGACTCTCGGTGCCGTCGATCTGGGTGGGCGGCATGGTGCTGCACAAGCAGTACGTGCTGCCGTTCGCGCCGATGAACGCGCTGCACGATCTGCTCGGCCAGCACGGCTACCGCCGCTGGATGAGCATGGACAACATCGTCGAGATCATCATGCCGCGCGACGGCTCGCTCGACGAGATCGATCGCGGCGTGGGCGTCGGCGACTTCCGGATGTGCAAGTCGATCGACGACGTGCGCGCGCGGCTCGATCGGCTGGCCGCCGATCCCACGCCGACGTTCGTCTGGTCGCTGCCGCAGGACGTGCACGTGGCGGTGCTCAACCGCGAAGGCAACGCGCCGGTGGACGGGCAGCAGTACGACGGCTTCTACGCGCCGTACGCCTCGCGCGTGCGCCGCTTCGACGAGTGCTTCGGCGGCTTCCTGAGCGACCTCAAGGCGAAGGGCCTCTACGACGACAGTCTGATCGTGCTGACGTCCGACCACGGCGACTCGCTCGGCGAAGAAGGCCGCTGGGGCCACGCCTACACGCTCTACCCGGAGGTGGTGCAGGTGCCGCTCCTCGTGCACCTGCCGGCCTACGCGCGCGCGGGCCTCGACACCGACGCGGCGCAGCTGGCCTTCACGACCGACATCACGCCGACCCTGCACGCGCTGCTCGGGCACACGGTGACGGCGCCGTCGCCCATCTTCGGCCAGCCGCTCTACTGGGCGAAGGGCACGGCCAAACCGTCACGGGCGCCGTTCGGGCTCGTGGCGTCGAGTTACGGCAGCGTCTACGGCTGGATCGATCCCGAGGGCCAGCAGATGTACATCGCCGACGGCGTGGCGATGCGCGACTACGTCTACCGGCTCGATGGTTCCGCCACCGGCATCGCCGAGTCCGTGACCCCCGCGGCACGGGCTGCCGGCCAGCGCGCCATCCGCGGCGGCGTCCAGGCCATCGCCGACTATTACCAGTTCACCCCGCCCACCCGCTGAAGAATCCGCAACAAGTCTGCCCCCGCCCCGAATGGGGACAGTCCCCATTTCTGGGTCTGGCTTGACTGGGGACAGTCCCCCTCACAGTTCAGCGGCGCTCGAAGGTGCCGAGGGCGGCTTCGTCGCGGTTCACATCCACGCCGCGGACGGGCCGCGCGCCGGCAGCACCGCCGTGCCCGACGCGTCCGTCAGCGCCACCACGACGTCTTCGCTCGTGCCGTCCACGTACTGCAGCGTGATGGTCACCGGCAGATCGAACACCTCGCCGAGCTGCTCGTAGGCCACCTCCACCGCGCCCGGCTTGATCGTGGTGCTGATCCGGACGCGCGGCAGTTCGGCATCGAGGACCCAGCGGTCGAAGTACCGCTCGAGCGATCGGCCGCTGGCCGCTTCCATCGACCGCCGGAGGTCATCCGTGCCGGCCTTCTTGTAGCGGTGTTCCGCGTAGAACGCGCGCAGCCCGTTCATGAACGCGTCGTCGCCGATGAGCCGCCGCAGCATGTGCAGCACGGCCGCGCCCTTGTTGTAGACGACGGCGCGGAACACGCGCCCCTCGCTCTTGATGTGGCCCAGCCGGTAGCCGAGCGAGATGGGACCCTGGTCGGAGTGTTCCATCGACCAGCGGCGCAGGTTGCGCAGCGCCGACCGGTACACGGCGTCGCCGCGCTTCTCGCGCGCGTAGAGCGTGGCAAAGTACTGCGCGAAACCTTCGCTGATCCACTGCTCGTGGTAGTTCTTCCACCCGACCGCCTGCCCCCACCACTGGTGGGCGACCTCGTGCGCGAGGATGAACTCCGGAAAATCGTTGAAGGTCGCCGGATCGTTGCGCCACACGAACGGCGTCGTCGGCAGCGGATTGTTCAGCACGGCGAAGTACGCCGGGCTGTGCCCGCCCGGCAGATCACTTTCGAGCATCGCCAGCGAGAAGGCGGGATACGGTGCGTCGCCCATGAGACTGGCGTAGAACCGCAGGATGTCGGCCGCCGTCGCCAGCGCATCGCGGGCGCGGCCCTCCTGGCGGCGGTTGCCCAGGGTGGCCAGTTCGACGGTGTTGCGTCCGCCGACGGGCGGCGGCTTCGGCGGCGCCATCAGCTCGGCGAGCGTGACCGACTTCGGTGGCGGCGGTGGCGGGGGCGGGACGATGTCGAGGGCCACCGTGGCGGCGTCCACGCGCGTCATGCGGCTCACGACCGCGCCCAGATAGCGCACGGGGTGCCCGGTGCGGAACGTGAACAGTCGGCGCGGCGGCTCGCCCGGACCGCTCGGCAGCAGTTCCGGCTCACTCGATGCCGGCATGCCCGAGGCCGCCACGTGGAACTCCGCCGGCACGGCCACGCGCAGCGTCGAGGTGGCGTAGTCGGTCACCGGCGACTGCGGGTACCACGTCGAGCGGTTGCTCAGCAGCCAGTTCGGTTCGGCGAGCACGACCGGAGCGTCCGGGTCACGCGAGCGTTCCAGCTGGATCGATTCCGAGTCGATGGCCTGCCGTTCGAGCCGGCCCTGATAGCGGATGGTCAGCGTGAGCTCGTAGTCGCGCGCGAGCGTCGAGGGCAGATTGACCACGATCGAGTTCTGGTGGCGGACCTTGAGGAAGAGCAGCCGCCCGAGCTCCTTGCTCGTGACCGACGACACCGTCATGTTCTCGGCGAGCTTGAGGTTGAGCGCCGCCAGCACGAACGACTTCACGCGCAGCCTGATGCGCGACGTGCCGATGAGCCACTCGCGATCGGGATGCACCTCGACGTCGATTTCGTGATCGAGGATGTCGAACTCGGTCAGATCGTCTTCGTCGTAGAAGGCACCGCGGCTGGCGAGCTTCTGCGGTGAGGCGTAGATGGCGATGTTCTTCTTGCGCTCGCGGTTGAAGAAGGTGACGTCCTCCGCTTCGGCGCCGGCCCGCACGTAGGTCAGCGTGCGCCAGCGCCGTGTGTGCACTTCGGCCAGCAGGTCGCCCGGCTGCGGCAGGATCGACCAGGTGTCGCGGCTCATGTCGCTCAGGTCGAGGCTGAACGACCGCGACACTTCCTCGTCGAAGATCTCGCGCGCGCGCGTCAGCAGCCGCCCATCGGCCGGCGCGGCGCTGAGGCCGCCGCCCGCCATCGACTCCTCGAAGTCGAAGGGATTGATGCGCACGAAGGCGGCGTCGAAGCGGCCTTCGACCTTGTCGTCGCCGGCGAAGAGCCGCACCTGCCCGCGTTCGGCCTTCGGCGTGGGCTGGAACGACATGAGGCCGTCGCCGAGCAGCACGAGCGCGGTGACGCCTTCGGCGGTGTCGGCCACGAAGACCGAGCCGGTCGAGAGACGCAGTTCGAAGTCCACCGAGCGCAGCACGAAGTTCCGCGCCTGGAACATCCGCTCGCGGTTGAGGGCGAGGCGGTGCAGCACGTCCACCTGCTGCAGCCGGTCGTGCGCCACGATCTTCCACGGCGGCTCGCCGTCCACGCTGTCGGCGGTGGCGCCGGTGGGCCGGCGCAGGTCGAGTCGCCACGTGGCGAGCTGTCCACGCGGGCCGCTCTCGATGAACACTTCCACGATGAGGCGGTGGCCGTCGCCGGGCAGGGCGCCGTCGAGCGGCTGGCGGTCGCGTTCGTGCACCACGACCCGCGTGACGCCCCGCGGCACGGCGGCGTCGAAGAACTCACCCGCGGCGCCGGCATCGGCGTTGGTCGAGATGAGGGACAGCCACGCGGCCTTGTCGCTCGACAGGAGCGCCGTCTCGATGCGCTGAAGGGTACGCGCAAGGAGGAGCTCTTCGGGGTCCGGCGTGCCGGCCGGTTGCGCGGCGGCAGAGACCGCCCACGTCAGCCACACGGCCGCCAGCAGGAAAACCCGGCCCATGGCCCGATTAGACGCCAGAACGGCGCGGTCCGCTACAGGTTCTGCACGGATGGGACGAGCGGGGGGACGGGCGGCACGATCGGGCGGCTCAGGACCAGCACGGTGAGGTCGTCGGCCAGACGTTCCCCGTGCCGGTGGTCGTCCACGGCCCGGAAGACGGCCCGGCCGATGACGGCCGCCGACACGCCCGGCGTGGCCCGCACGGCCGCTTCGAGGCCGCTTTCGTCGAACATCTGACCGGCCGGGGATTCCGCCTCGGTGATGCCGTCGCTGTACATGATGAGCGCGTCGCCCGGGTCGAGGCGCGCGAAGCCCGGCTCGTACGTCGAGCCCTCGAACATGGCGAGGGCCACGCCGCCCGTGGAGAGCCGCTCCACCGCTCCGCCGGCGCGCAGCAGGAGCGGCGGCGTCTGGCCGGCGTTCACGAACTCCAGCTCCCCCGTGCGCGGGTCGAAGAGGCCCAGAAAGAGGGTGATGAACCGCGACGGCGGTGCATGCTTTGACACCTGGATGTTCAGCCGGCGGGCCAGTTCCGCGAGCGGCAGGTCTTCGTCCACGAGCGTGCGCAGCATGGCCAGGAAGAGCGCCATGAGCAGCGCCGCCGGACTGGCCTTGCCGGCCACGTCCCCGAGCGCCACGATGACGCGGCCATCGGTGCGCGGCAGGATGTCGTAGAAGTCGCCGCCCACGGTGTTGGCCGGACGCGTGAGTCCGCTCGCTTCGACGCCGGGCGCCGCCCAGGTGCCGTCGGGCAGCATGGCGAGCTGGATCTCGCGCGCCACTTCGAGATCGCGCTTGAGCGACAGCCGGTCGAACACCTCGAGCAGCACGAGCAGGTTCATCGCCGCGAAGGCGAAGATGAGCCAGTTGGTGCCGGGCTGGAAGGCCAGCGTGGGTACGCCCACCCGGAAGAAGAACGGCGGAATCACGATCGGCACGCCGAAGACGCTGATGCCGCGGAAGAGCGAGATGACGCCAAACGCGGCCGAGAGCAGCGCCACGCCGTAGATGGCGCGGCGTGCCGGCGTGAGCCGCATCGTGAAGGCCATGAAGAAGGCCTGCGTCCACTTGAGCGCGCGCGTGTGCCGCGGCAGCGCCTTGAAGGCCTTGCTATCGATGCCGCGCGTGAAGAAGCGGTAGGCCTCCGGGGCGTCGCGCGTGAAGACCTTGCCGAGCTCTTCGCTCGTCAGGTCCTGCGTGTAGGCGGAGAAGAACTCCCGCGCGCGTGAGACAGGGGGCATCGCCGGGTACTACGGCCCTAGATGACGCCGAGTTCCCGGCCCACCTCGCCCATGCGGTCGAGGGCGAACTGGAGGTCTTCCCGCGTGTGCGTGGCCGAGACGATCGTGCGCAGCCGCGCCTGGCCGCGGGCCACCGTGGGGAAGCCGATGCTCTGCGCGAAGACGCCCTTCGCGAAGAGCTTGTCTGACATGGTGGCGGCGAGCGACGCCTCGCCCACGATGACGGGCGTGATCGGGCTCTCGCTCATGCCGGTGTTGAAGCCGAGCGCGGTCAGCCCCGCCTTGAAGAAGCGCGTGTTGTCCCAGAGCTGTGCCATCCACTGCGGTTCGCTCTCGAGCACGTCGAGCGCGGCGATGCAGGCGGCCGTCACAGCCGGCGGATGCGAGGTGGAGAAGAGGAACGGCCGGGCGCGCTGGTGCAGGAAGTCGATGAGGGCGCGTGTGCCGGCGACATAGCCGCCGAGCGAGCCGATGGCCTTCGAGAGCGTGCCCACCTGGATGTCCACGCGGCCGTGGCAGCCGAAGTGGTCCACGGTGCCGCGCCCCTGGCGGCCGAAGACGCCGCTCGCGTGCGCGTCGTCGACCATCATGATGCAGCCGAACTCGTCGGCCAGATCGCAGAGCGCGGGCAGCGGGCCGAGATCGCCGTCCATCGAGAAGACGCCGTCGGTGATGAGCAGCTTGCGCTGCGCCGCCGGCAGCTCCTGCAGGATCGCGCGCGCCGCGGCGACGTCCTTGTGCGGGAAGACCTTGATCGGCGCCTTGCTCAGGCGGCAGCCGTCGATGATGCTCGCGTGGTTGAGGCTGTCGCTGATGATGACGTCGTCTTTGTTCAGGATGGCCGAGACGGTGCCGGCGTTGGCCGCGAAGCCGCTCTGGAAGACCACGACCGCTTCGACGTTCTTGAAGGCGGCGAGCCGGCGTTCGAGCTCCACGTGCATCGCCATCGTGCCCGAGATCGTGCGCACGGCACCCGAGCCCACGCCGAACTCGCGCACGGCGTCGAGCGCCGCCTGGCGCAGCCGCGGGTGCGTCGTGAACCCCAGGTAGTTGTTCGACGACAGGTTCACGACCGAGGTGTGGTCGTAGACGGCGTGCGCGAGTGCTTCGCCCTCGAGCACCCGCAGCGTGCGATACAGCCCCTGGCTCTTCAGGGCGTCGAGTTCGGCGTTCAGGAATCCCAGCGGGTCGGGGCGCGACGACATGCTGGGATTATAGAGCGGCGCTCCGCAGCGGTTCGTGCGGTCACTCGCGGGCCGAGCGGCCCGAGTCCAACCGTCTCAGCGGAAGTACACCGGATTCCCCATCACGGTGATCCCGGCGTCGTCCCGCACGTTTACCCGTACCCAGTCGCCCGGGCCCACGTCCACCGCCGCGTCGAACGTCTCGTCATTCGAGGCGAGCGGCGGCCGGCCGGCGGCGTCGATCACCCGGCCCCGGCGGATGAGGTCGACGCGCTGGCCGGCTGCGCCCATCACCCGCACCCGCACCGTGACACGCACCGGCGCGCTCAGGCGCACCACGTCACCCATCGTCGCCTGGTGTTCCGGCACGTCGACGCGCAGGTCCGGGCCCTCGGGGCCGCGCGTCTTGATGTAGACCCGGCCGGCACGAATACCGGCGAGCAATGCCGCCTCCGAGAGCGCGTCGGCGTAGACCACCGTGGTGGGCGTGCCCACCGCCGACCCCTGGCGCGTCGAGCCGCCGTGATCGTCGCCCCCGCCGATGCCGGTCAGCCTATGGCCCTCGTTCAGCCGCGCGTGCCAGAACGGCTCGCCCGCAGTCGGTCCGGAGACGGTGCGGCCGTTGACCACTTCGATGGCATCGACCAGCGCGTAGTCGGTCTGCGGCGCGTCCCAGCCGCAGCCCGTGCAGGCTTCACCCGTTTCGCGGCCCGGGTGATTGATGGCGACGAGCGCGCCGAGCCGGCGGACGTGGCCGAAGACCGCGGCGGCGGTGACGCCCGGATGCCCGATCCGGAAATCGATGACCTCGCTCGTGCCGAACACGTTCGCGTGGCCATGAAAGGTCGTGACTTCCTGGCCGCGCAGCACGAGCAGCTCGGGGTGCCGCGCCTGCACTTCGACCAACCCGTGGTGATGGCTGGTGGTGTTGTGGTCGGTCACGGCGGCGAAGTCGAGGCCGCGCCGCTCGGCGGCCGACGCGACGAGGTGGGCCGAGCATGGGCCGTTGTTGCCACGCCCGTCGGCGCACTGAAAGCCGTCGCTGTGCATCGTATGGGCATGCAGATCCCCGTGGTACCAGCGCGGACCGCTCAGGGCCCGGACGGCCGGAACCGCGGTGGGTGACGGCTGCCCGGGGCCGGCCGGCGTCAGCCGCACGACGATGCGGTAGGGGGACGACACGCCGTCGCGAATGCTCGGAACACCCATCTGCAGTCGCCACGTGCCCGGCAGGAGCGGTCCAGGGTGATACGACGGCGTGGCGGCGGCCTCGGCTACGAAGAAAGTGGTCTTGCTGGTGCGGCTGGCGCCGCGGAAGCGTTGCGGGTCGTAGAGGCCGAACTCGATGGCGGTGCCGCGATCGCGGTCGGCGTGGTGCGTGAAGACGTCGATGCGCGCGGTCCCTGGCGGCACGTCGAATGTACGTTCGAGCCAGGTGAGGCGGTCGGCCGAGGTCAGTACACCTTCGAGGACCACGTCTCGCGCCGCAGCCAGCCGGGGGGCACCCGCGGACTGCTCGGCCAGAAACGCTTCGTATTGATCGGTGGCGATGAAGTCGACGCCGGCGGCGATGGCGGCGCGCCAGCGCACCCGGGCGGCGTCGAGTGACCCGACGTTGTAGCCGGTCGACCAGCTCTCCGCCGTCTCGGCCCCGGGCGGGTGGCCGTTCACGGTCCAGAGCCGCAGCCACAGGCCGGCCTCGTGGGCGCGCGTGACGAGCGCCCGCAGGCGTGTCTCCTCCGCCGTGGTCCAGTCGCCGGCCGCGCGCTGGCCACCGTCTTCCACCACGGCCCATGGCGCGTTCCACCAGCGGCGATAGTTGGTGGCCGCGGGCAGCGGCCCCGACGGCAGGGCCTCCCAGAAGCGTCGTTGTTCGGCCGCGCGGCGCGCCGGCGGCACCGCGCGCGGCCGCATCGGCATCGCGCCGAACAGGCGCAGCCGGCTGCCCACGGGCAGCTGGTCGTGAAACGCACGCGCCTGCTCGTCGGACTCACCGGTGAGCACCAGCACGGGACCGACGGCCAGAGCGGCCGGCACCGCCGGGCTCGCGGTGCGTTCGGCCGTCGTGAGCCACGCCTCGTACTCGCCGAGCAGCGACCAGAGCGCCTGATGGTGCTCCGGCTCGTTGGATTTCAGATCGAGGTTGAGGACGACGAGCGGCCACCGCGAGCGGTCGCCCTCGGCAAGCGCTCGTTCGACGATCGGGCGAATCCGTTCGAAGAAGTAGTCGCGCAGCGACGGTTCGCGATCGTCGAACGGTTCGCCGTGCGACAGCACCGAGCGCGCCGGCCGGTCGCCGTTGGCCGGACGCCAGTCGAGATCCTGTTCGATGGCGACAGGCACCCCGCCGGCCAGGGCACGATCGATGCGGTCGAGGTAGCGGCCGTTGTACGGATAGGCGTTGTGGGCGTCGAGTACGACGCGTGCACCGGGACGCACGGACGTGCCCGCGTCACCCGCGGGCGCCGCCCCGCCTGCCATCGCCACGAAGAGAGTCGTCGCCGCCAGCAGCGCGGTGGCACGGGCCACCGCGGCTGCGACGGGACGAGGCGCGACCTGCGTCATCGCTGCGCTCAGAAGGCGAAGCGCAGCGCGACCTGCACGACCCGGGGGTCGAACGCGTCGCTGATGACGCCGAAGTTGGCCAGCCCCCACGTGGAGGCGGGGTTCTGGTAGTTCGTGCGGTTGAGCAGGTTGAAGGCTTCGATGCGCAGGTCGGCGCGGCGTTCGCCGATGGCGAAGCGCTTGACCAGGCTGGCATCGACCGTGAACAAGCCCGGGCCCCACGCCGAGTTGCGCGGCGCGTTGCCGGGCGTGTTGACCGGCTGCAGCGCATAGGCGCGCGGGTCGAGGAAGGCGAGGCGGTTGACACTGGCGTCAGCCCCCGCGGGGTTGCCGACCAGATTGGGCCGCAGGGATCCGCCATTGCGGTTGAGGAAGGCGTAGCTCAGCCCCGTGTTGGGGTCGACGCCGTTGCCCGCGAGCGAGACGTTCACCGGCAGGCCGGAACGGAGCGTCCAGATCGTCGACATCTGCCAGCCGCCGAGCACGGCATCGGCCAGCACCGGCATGTTGCCGCCCACCGAGCGACCGCGGCCGATCGGCAGCTGCCACACCTCGGTGAAGGTGAAGCGCTGACGGGGAATCTGGGCGTTGGGACCGCGCTCGCCACGCAGCGCCTGATCGACGTTCGACAGGTCGGGATTCACCTGCGCCTGCACGCCGCTGCCGCCGGCGCCCCACGCGCCCACCTCGTCTTCCGCGCGCGCGTAGGTGTAGGACGCCAGCGCATAGAAGCCCTTCGACAGCCGGCGTTCCACTTTGGCCTGCAGGGCGTGGTAGGTCGACTGGCCTCTGGTGATGTTGTTCTCGATCTGCTGCCAGCCCGGGTACGGCCGGTTCGCGGGCACCGAGCCATCCCGGCCGAAGTCGACCGTGTTCACCGGCACGATGGTCAGCAGGTTGCGACCGACATTGCCGACGTAGGCCACTTCCATCGTCGTCTGGAAGGGCAGGAGCACTTCCGTGGCGACGTTCCACTGATAGACCGTCGCGGCCTGCTGGTTGCGGTCGCGAGCCTTGACCGAGACATTCGCGGGATTGAAGTTGGAGAGGAAGCCGGCCGGGAACGGATCCGAGAGGCCGATCGGCGAACCGTTGCCGGTGCCGACGAGCGCCGCCTGCACGAGCGCCGGCGGGTTCAGCGCGATGATGCCCTCGCTGCCGCGCATGTCCTCCATCGAGTAGAAGACGCCGAGGCCGCCGCGGACGACCACTCGTTCCGGGGCCGCCTGCCAGGCGAAGCCGAGGCGCGGCGCGAAGTTGTTGAGGTCGCGGTCCATCAGGTAGGGATTGTCGTCGGTGGCCTGAATCAGCTGCGCGGTCGCGAAGTCGAAGTTGACGTTCTTGTTGTCACCCGCACCGTAGAAGGGCGTCGTGTACTCGTAGCGCAGCCCGAGGTTGAGCGTGAGGTTGGGCCGCACCTTCCAGTCGTCCTGGATGAAGGCCGCATACGCCTGCTGCGCCCAGTCGACGACCGGCAGGGTCGTGGCTGCCAGCTCGCGCGGCACGCCGAGCAGCAGGTCGGCGATGCTCTCGCCCGACACCTGCCCGGTGAACGAGTAGGAGGGCGTGCGGCGCACGACGTCCACGAGCTCGTTGTTCTTCAGGCGCACCTCGACGCCCGAGCGCACCGCATGTGCGCCCAGGGCGAGCGTCAGTGTGTTCTGGAACTGCCAGTGGTGCGGGTTCTGGTACTGCGGCCGGAAGTTCCGCGTGCCGAGCGGGTTGTAGTTGGCCGGCGAGATGAGCGGCAGGCCGCCGGTGGTGTTCATGAAGTCGGGCAGCCCCCGAAAGCCGAACTCGGCGGCGGTCTGCTCGTTGGCGGTGGCATGCGCGAAGCGCGAGTGCGTGCGGTTGTAGCCGACGCGCGCCTCGTTGACCATGCGGCTGCCGGCGATTCTCGTCCAGCCGAGACCGAAGCTCTGATTGCGGTTGAACTGCTCCCCCTGGTTGCCGACGCCGTCGCCCAGCCCTTCGAACAGGGCATCGCGGTAGATGTCCTGCTGCAGGAAGCTGTAGCGCGCCATCAGCCGGTCGGCGCTGCCCATCGAGTGATCGAAACGAAGGTCGGACTTGTGCGTGTTCTCGCGGCCGGGCCGCTGCACGCCGTAGTTTTCGATCACGCGGCCGCCCGCGGCCGAACGGCCTGGCAGATTGGGCTGCGGATACAGGTCGAGAAGCCGCGCGCCCAGCGGATCCCAGCGGTCGCGTGGAATCGTGTTGTTGGGGAACTCCAGCCCGGTGCGCGGGTCGCGAATCGTCGTGTTGAAGATGCCGGCCCGCTGGGCGGCCGTGGGCACGTTCACGAGGAAGGTGTTCGAGAAGTTCCGCCGGAAGCCTTCGTACGAGCCGAAGTAGAAGGTCTTGTTGCGGACGATCGGGCCACCGAGCGTCGAGCCGCCCTGGTGCCACTGCAGGTCTTCCTTCGGGGCGCCGATGAGGTTGGCGCGCCACGACGTGGCGGCGAGCGCCTTGTCGCGGTTGAAATAGAAGGCGGTGCCGCGGGTCTCATTGGTGCCCGACTTCAGCGACACGTTGACGACCGCGCCCGCCGAGCGGCCGAACTCGGCCGAGAAGCTGTTGGTCTGCACCTTGAACTCGCCGATCGCATCCGGCGAAGGCTGCACCACCTGCGCGGACAGCGACTGCGCGTTCTGCGTGCCCTGGTTGTTGTCGAAGCCGTCGAGGATGAAGTTGTTCTGGGTGTGGTAGTTGCCGTTCGAGACGAACCAGCCCGGGCCGCGCGTCTCGACGGTCATGGTGCTGGCGGCGGTGCCCGGTACGAGCAGCGCCAGTTCGGTGTAGCGCCGGCCGGCCAGTGGCAGTTCCACCGCGACCTCGCCCTTGATCACCTGGCCGAGCGATCCGTCTTCGGTCTGAATCACCGCGGCACGTGACACCACCTCCACCACTTCACTGGTGGTGGCGACCGCAAGCGTCACGGGCAGGAAGCGCCGCTCGTTGACATCGATTCGTACGGCGCTCACTTCCACGGTGCGGAAACCGGCGAGGCTGACGCGGACGGTGTAGAGACCGCGCGGCAGCGGCGAAAACTGGCCGAAGCCGGACGCATCACTCACCGCCGACCGCGTGACACCGGTGGCGGCGTTGACGACGTCGACGTTGGCGCCGGGCACCACGGCCTGGCTTTCGTCGGAGACCAGGATACGCAGGGTGCCGGCATCGGTCTGCGCGAACGCGGCCGGCGGCAGGATGAGAGCAAGGATAAGGCCGAGGGCGCGAAGCCCCGCGGTACCCACGGACAGCGGACGTGCGGACATTGACTACTCCCCGCCGGCCGCAGGAGACACCCGAATCGAGCGGGCTGGACGACCGGTGTCCCCCACTTTCACGGCTTGGGGCGACAGCGACATCACAGGCGTGCAAACCCGGTTTGACGGGGCCGGATCGAGCGCGGCGTCTTCACGGCCGTCGTGCTTGCCTCACGGCCGGGCTGGTCACGCGCGGCCGCACGATAGACTGTCGAGGACCGTTCGCCGCGTCGTCATGCGCGTCGGTCAGCCGTGCCGCCGGCGTTGCACAGAAGAGGAGTGTCGTGGACCAGCACTGGCACGTACTGTCGGACGCCGACGTCGCTCGCACCCTGGCGACCGATCGGGAACGCGGCCTGACCAGCGCCGAGGCGGCCGCGCGGGCCGCCAGTCACGGCCCGAACGAACTCATCGAACACGGCGCCAAGAGCCCCTGGCGCATTCTGTGGGAGCAGTTCACGGCGGTGATGGTGCTCATCCTGATGGGCGCCGCGCTGCTCTCGCTGGCCCTCGGCAAGTTCCTCGAAGCCGGCGCCATCGTGGCCATCGTGGCCCTGTTCGGCCTGCTGGGCTTCTACCAGGAATACCGCGCCGAGAAGGCGATTGCCGCGCTCAAGAAGCTGGCCGTGCCGGGTGTGCGGGTGCTGCGCGACGGCCACCCGGTGAACATTTCGGCGCGCGACCTGGTGCCCGGCGACCTCGTGATTCTCGAGGCCGGCAACGTCGTGCCTGCCGATGTGCGGTTGGTCGTCGCGGTCAATCTGCGCATCCAGGAATCGGCGCTCACCGGCGAATCAGAGCCCGTGGAGAAACAGGTGGCGCCGCTCGCCACGGCGGATCTGCCGCTTGGCGACCGCCGCAACATGGGCTATCTCGGCACGCTCATCACCTACGGGCGCGGGCAGGCGATCGTCGTCGAGACCGGCATGCAGACCGAGCTCGGCAGGATCGCCACGCTCATCCAGTCGGTGAAGGCGGAGGTGACGCCGCTCCAGCAGCGGCTCGACGCGGTGGGCAAGCTGCTGGCGGCCGGTGGTCTTGCCGTGGCCGTGCTCATCCTGATCCTCGGCGTGCTCGACGGCGAGTCGCCGGAAGACATGCTGCTCACCGCCATCAGCGTCGCGGTGGCGGTGATTCCGGAAGGTCTGCCGGCGGTGCTCACCTTCACGCTGGCGCTCGGCGCCCAGCGCATGCTGCGGCGCAACGCGCTCATCCGCAAGCTGCCGGCCGTGGAGACGCTGGGCTCGGTCACGACCATCTGCACCGACAAGACCGGCACGTTGACCGAGAACCGCATGACCGTCACGGTCATCGATGTGGCCGGCGAGCGCCTCAACATCGACGAGACGTTGCGCAGCGGCCATCCCTCCCTCGAGGACGCCGACGAGGCGGCCGCACCCGCGGTCCTGGGGTCGACGCCCATCGGCCTGGTCCTGGCGGGCGGCGTGTTGTGCAACGACGCCACGCTCACGCGGCAACCCGAGAGCAACCGGGTCGTGGCCCTGGGCGACCCCACCGAAGGTGCGCTGCTCATCGCGGCGTTGCGGGCCGGTCTGACGAAGGAGGCGTTGGCGGCGGCCATGCCGCGCGTCGGCGAGCTGCCGTTCGATTCGGATCGCAAGCGCATGACCACCGTACACCCGCGCCCGGCGGCCACGTCCGGGCACGCGGCCCTGAGCGCGCTGGAGGCGCTCGACACCCCCTATGTGGCGTTCACGAAAGGCGCCGTAGACGGCCTGCTGGAATCGACCACGCACATCTGGACGAACGGCGGGGCCGAACCGAAGAGCAGCGACTGGACCCGCCGCATTCTCGCCGCCAACGCCGGCCTGGCCGGCAACGGGATGCGGGTGCTGGGCGTGGCGTTCCGCGCCGTGCCGGCAGCGACGGCGACGAGCGACACCGAGCGCGGCCTCACCTTTGTCGGCATGGTCGGCATCATCGACCCGCCGCGGCCGGAGGTCAAAGACGCGGTGGCGCACTGCGTGTCGGCGAGCATCCGCCTGGTGATGATTACCGGCGATCATCCGCTGACCGCCGCCGCCATCGCCCGCGAGCTGGGTATCGCGAGCGACGGCGCGCTGACCGGCCGCGATCTCGACGCCCTGGCCGACGGGCCCTTTGCCGAGGCGGTAGGCCGCGTGTCGGTGTTCGCGCGGGTGTCACCCGAACACAAGCTGCGCATCGTCCATGCCCTCCAGCAGCAGGGGCACGTCGTGGCCATGACCGGCGACGGCGTCAACGACGCGCCGGCGCTCAAGCAGGCCGACATCGGCGTCGCCATGGGCATTGCCGGCACCGACGTCTCCAAGGAGGCCGCCGACATGGTGCTGCGCGACGACAACTTCGCCACCATCGTCGCTGCCGTCGAAGAGGGCCGGGTCATCTACGACAATCTGCGGCGCTTCATCAAGTTCGCCGTGGCCGGCAACATCGGCAAGGTCGTGGTCATGCTGGCCTGGCCGATTCCGTTCGTGCTGCTCGGGCGCCCGCTCGCCGATCCGGTCGCCCTGCTGCCCCTGCAGTTGCTCTGGCTCAACCTGCTGACCGACGGGCTCCTCGGACTGAGCCTCGGGGCCGAGCCGCCGGAACACAACGTCATGCACCGCCCGCCGCACTCGCCCCAGGCCGGCATCTTCAGCGACGGGCTGGGCGGCCAGGTGGTGTGGACCGGCGCGTTCATCGGGCTCGTCACGCTGGCGGTCGGGTTCGTGTACTACGAACGCCATCCTGGCGGTCCGTGGCAGACCGTGATCTTCACCACCCTGGCCGTGCTGCAGGTCTTCCAGTGCCTGGCCACACGGTCGTCGCGCGACTCGCTGCTGACCATCGGGGTGTTCACGAATCCCGTGATGCTCGGGACCATCGGCCTGGTGGTCGCGATGCAGATCACGGCACTCTACGCGCCGTTCCTCTCCACGTCGCTGTTGCGCGTCCAGCCGCTGGGCATCAGCGAATGGCTGATCGCGCTGGCGGCAGGTCTGGCACTCCTGGTGGCCACGGAAGCCGAGAAGTGGTGGTTGCGCCGGCGCGGCTGAGGCCTGGATTCCTGCTATCGTCTCGGGCGCCCCTGCATCCCACCCCCTTGCGTCCTGCCCCCAGACGTTCCCATGCCCACCCTGTTCGTTCGTGAATTCGACGTTCGCGCCGCGCGTGCCGCGCTGGCCTGCCTGTGGCTGGCCGTCGGCATCGTGCTGCTGCTCATCGTCGTCGTGCCCTCGTCGGCGCCGTTCCTGCTCATCGTGGCCGGAGGACTCGTCGTCCTGGCCGCGGCGCTGACGGCGCTGCGCCAGCGGCTGTCGCCGCGGCTCGTCTCGCGGGTGATCCTCGGCGCGGCGGCCGCGGCACTGACGGTCGCCGCTTGGTACACCGGCGGCCCGGAGTCGCCATCCTTCCGCAGCTACGCCGTGGCCATCGTCGGCGCGAGCTGGCTGATCCTGGCGCCGCGCGCGGCCGCGCTCGCCACCATCGGCGCGCTCGGTCTGATGGCCGCGTTGACCTACGCCGGCACGCAGCAGTGGCTGCCGCCCACGCGCATCGTGCACACGCCCTGGACGCTGTGGCTGACCACCGCCGCGTCGGCGTCGCTGCTGGCGGTGATGCTGCGCCTGAACGTGGGCCGCGTCGACGCGGCGCTCGCCGCCGCCGAACTCGAACTGGCGCGCAGCAACGAGGCGCACCGCCTGGCGGCGCAGAGCGAACGGCGCTTCGCCGAAGTGGTGGCGACGGTGCCGGGCGTGGTCTACGAGTTCCAGATCGACGCCGGCGGCACGCTGCGCTTCACCTTCGTGAGCGAAGGCGCGCGGCGGCTCTTCGACGTCGACCCGGCGGCCCTCGTCGCCGACGCCGGGATCCTCTTCGCCATGGTCGAACCACCGTCGCAGCTGCAGGCGCTGCGCGACTCGATCGCGCGCGCCCATGCCACGCTGGAATCGTGGGAAATCGACGGCGTCGTGCGCACCCCGGCGGGACGCGAGAGGTGGATTCGCGGTCAGGCCGTGCCCACGGTCTACGCCGACGGCTCGGTGCGCTGGCACGGCGTGCTGTCGGACATCAGTGCCCGGCGTCGTGCCGAGCAGGCGCTCAGCGAGTCGCGGCAGGCCCTCCGGCGTTCGCTGTCCCTGCTGCAGAGCGCCTTCGACTCCACCGCCGACGGCCTGCTCGTGGTCTCGGCCGATGGGCGGGTGACCGACTACAACCAGAAGCTGGTCTCGCTGTGGCGCGTGCCGGATTCCGTCATCGCCACGAAGGACGACCAGCAGCTGCTCGCCCATGCGATGAGCCAGCTGGTCGAACCCGACGCGTTCATGAGCGGCGTGCAGCACCTCTATCAGCACCCGGAGGCCGTGAGCTTCGACACGCTGCTGCTCAAGGACGGGCGGTGCTTCGAACGGTACTCGCAGCCGCAGGTGCTCGACGGCGCGGTCGTCGGCCGTGTGTGGAGCTTCCGCGACGTGACGGCGCGCCTCGACGAGGAACGGCGCCGTGCCGAACTGGAGGATCAGCTGCAGCAGGCGCACACACTCGAAGCGCTCGGCACGCTGTCGGGCGGCATCGCCCACGACTTCAACAACCTGCTGACGGTGATCATGGGCCACGCCGAAGCCGCGCTCCTCGATTCCGACGAGGCGCACCGGCGCGACAGCCTGCAGACGATCGGCGAAGCGTGCGTGCGGGCCAGCGAACTCGTGCGCCAGATCCGCGAGTTCAGCCAGCCGCGTCCGGCCGAGCGGGCCGTGCTCACGGTGGCCGAAGGGATCGGCAGCGCCATCCAGCTGCTGCGCACGACCATGCCCAAGAGCGTGGATCTCGCCGTGACGCTCGATCCCACCGTGACCATGTTCGCCAACGCCACGCAGGTGCAGCAGGTCGTGACGAACCTCATCGTGAACGCCGCCCAGGCCATCGGCAGCGGCGCCGGGCGCATCAGCGTGACGCTCGACGAAGTGCCGGGCGGCGAGGCGCCCCCCACCGTGCCAGGCACCCCCGCCGGCCGCTACGCGCGGCTCACCGTGCGCGACACCGGGCGCGGGATTGCCGCCGAAGTGCTGCCGCGGATCTTCGATCCGTTCTTCACGACGAAGACGGCGTCGCCCGGCTCGGGGCTGGGGCTGGCGGTGGTGCAGGGCATCGTGCGCCGCCACGCCGGCGCGATCGCGGTCGAGAGCACGCCGGGCAGCGGCACGACCGTGCGTGTCTACTGGCCGGCGCTCGCCCCGGACGTGGCGGCACCCCGGCCGGCCCCGCCCGCCGTGTCCGCGGTACCGGTGGCCGGCGATGGCCGCCGCATCCTGGTCGTCGACGACGAACCTGCCATCGCCCGCGTGGTGGCCGAGAGCCTGCGCCGCGCCGGCTACGTGGTGGTGGCGGCGACCGACCCGCGCGAGGCGCGGCGCCTGTTCATGGCCGACCCGCTGGCGTTCGACGCGGTGCTGTCCGACGTGGCCATGCCGAATCTCTCTGGTGTCGATCTGGGGCGGGAGATGCTGGCGCGCCGGCCCGACGTGCCGATCGTGCTCTTCACCGGCTACAGCGCCGAGTTCGGGCCCGACGACGCTCGTGCGATCGGGTTCCGCGCCGTGCTCAGCAAGCCCGTGACCACGGCCGTTCTGGCCGAAGCGCTGCACCGCGCGTTGCAGTCGCCGGCGGCGCCCGGCCGCTGAGACCGGCCCGCCATGGCGGCCGCTGAGCCGGCGCCGCCATCGGGCCACCTATAATCGCGGGAGCGGCATGCCCCTTCCTCCCGGTACATTCATCGGCCCGTACGAAGTGCAGGGCACGCTCGGGGCCGGCGGCATGGGCGAGGTGTACCGTGCGTTCGATGCGAAGCTGCAGCGCCAGGTCGCCATCAAGGTGCTGCTCGCCGAACACGCGCGCGACGCCGACCTGCCAGGCCGGCTCGAACGCGAAGCGCTGATTCTCGCCTCGCTCAACCACCCGGGCATCGCCACCGTCCTCGGCATCGAGACCTGGCAGGGCAGTCCCGCCGTTGTCATGGAGCTCGTCGAGGGCGAGACGCTGGCGGACCGCTGCCGCCGCGGCCCGATCCCCCTGCCCGAGGCCCTGCGCATCGCGCGCAGCATCGCCGAGGCGCTGAGCTTCGCGCACGACCACGGCGTCGTGCACCGCGATCTGAAGCCGGCCAACGTCCGCATCCGGCCGGATGGCGCCGTCAAGGTGCTCGACTTCGGGCTCGCCAAGGCCACCGTGTCGAGCCACGGCGAGCCCGACCGCACGCCGGGCGGCGAGACGCGTACGGGCGCGCTGCTCGGCACCGTGCATTACATGGCGCCGGAGCAACTGCGCGGGCACGCCTTCGACCGGCGTGTGGACATCTGGGCCTTCGGCTGCACCGTGTTCGAGATGCTGACCGGCCGCGCGCCGTTCGTGCGGCTCACCGAGGTCGATGGCATCACCGCCATCCTCCACGAGGCGCCCGACTGGACGCAGCTGCCCGCCGGCACACCCCCGGCCGTGCGGGCCGTGCTCGAGCGCTGCCTGCAGAAGGATGCGCGCCAGCGGCTGCGCGACATCGCCGACGTGCGCTTCGACGGCGACGTC
>JALHON010000052.1 GCA_022842985.1 Acidobacteriota bacterium
CGCGCGCACCGCCATCTCGCGACGCCGCGCGGTGCCGCGCGCCAGCAGCAGCGCCGCCACGTTCGCGCACGCGATGAGCAGCACGAGGCCGACGGCACCGAGCAGGCCGGCACTGGCGGCGCGCACGTAGCCGTCCACCATCGGATGGAAGCGGACGTTGGCCGCCGGCACGAGGCTCACGACGGCCTTCGCGTTGGTGATCGGATGGTCGGCGGCGAGTTGCGCGAACACGGCTTCCGCCTGCGCCCGCGCCTGCGCGATGGTCTGCCCCTCGGCCAGCCGGCCCTTCACGAACAACCAGCGCGTGGACCGGCGATCGAGGCGTGTCGTGCCGGGATCGCTGTCATCGCCGCTCCACTGCATGCCGGTGAACTGCAGGCGCTCGACCATCGTGACCGGCACCCAGAACTGGCTGGCGATGCCGGGCATGGTGCCGGGGAACGTCTCTGGCGCGATGCCGATGACCGTGTAGGTGAGACCCGAGAGCTTGACGGTGCTGCCCACCGCGTCCGGCCGGCCGCCAAGCTGCCGCTGCCACAGGCCGTGGCTCACGACCGCCACCGGCGCGCCGTCGGGGGTCGCGTCCTCATCTGCACGGAAGGCGCGGCCCATGGCCATCGGCACGCCGAGCACGTCGAAGTAGTTGGCGGTGACGGTCTCCCCCATCACGAGCAGCGGCGTAGCTCCGGTCGAGAGCACGCCGCGCACATAGGCATGGCCGGCGAGGCCGCTCAGGGCCGGCACGCCGGCGCGCAGCGACTGCAGGTCGGGGTACGACGTCGTGAGCTGCATGTCCTCGCCGCGCTGCCCCGAGTAGATCTCGACGAGCCGGGCCGGATCACCAACGGGGCTCGACTTGAAGAGCACGGCGTTGACCACCGTGAAGAGGGTGGTCGTGAGGCCGATGCCGAGGGCCAGCGAGCCGATGGCGGTAAGCGCGAAGGCCGGCCGCCGCACCAGTTGGCGCACGCCCACACGCAGGTCCTGCAGGAACTCGCTCATCACTGCCTCCACCTTAGCCTTTACGTGAGCAGATGGCCCGGGGTTCGGCCCCGGGCCGGACCGGCCGGCGCATGAGCGGTGTCTAACGGGATGGCCGGGGCGCTACACTCCCGTGCCACGGCTGCCCATGCGCCTGCGCCTTCCGCTCTTTCTGCTGCTCGTGTCTGCACTGCTGGCCTCGGCCGGCTCGGCGCTGCCGCGCCTGCGGGCGGCAGCAGACGAGGCCGCGCAGGTGCGCGATACGCCGGCCCGCCGCCAGGGCAACGCGTCCATCCGCGGCGTGGTCGTGGACGGCATGACCGGCGCCCCCATCCGCCGTGCCGCCGTGTCACTGGTGATCGAGGAGCCGGACCGCGAAGGCTCGCGCGTGGAAGCGACGACGGCCGATACCAGCGGCCAGTTCGAGTTCACCGGCGTGCCGGCCGGACGCGTGCAGGTCACGGCCTCGCGCGTGGGCTACTTCGACTACGACAACATCTGGAACGGCGAACCCGAAGAGCCGCAGTGGCAGACGATCGCGACGGGCCAGCGCATCCAGGGCGTGCGCATCGCGCTCTACCGCGGCGGTGTGGTCGCCGGCCGCGTGCTCGACGAGTTCGGCGAGCCGGCCGTGGGGGTGGAAATCGACGTGCTGCGGCGCGAGCCGGGCAACCGCGGCGGCGGCGTGCGCACGACGTCGTCGCCCATCACGCCCACCACCGACGACACCGGCGCCTTCCGCGTGTGGGGGCTGCCGCCGGGTGACTACATCGTCGGCGCGCGGCCGAACCGCTTCGTGGCGGATGCCCCGGCAGACGAGGAGGCACGGCGGCAGGGCTACGCCGCCACCTACTTCCCCGGCACGGCGAGTCTCTCGAACGCGCGCGCCGTACGCGTGGAGGCCGGACGCGACACGGCGGGCGTGTCCTTCGGGCTGCTCGTCGTGCCGCTCGCCACCGTGCGCGGCACGGTGCAGTTGCCGCCAGACACCTCCGGCCGCGCCATCAACCTGGGCGTGGGCCTGGTGGCGCCGGAGCGGCTCGATGGGTATGTCACGCGCGGCGCGCGTCCGCGCGAAGACGGCAGCTTCGAGATTCCGCGCCTCGGGCCCGGCACGTACCAGATCACCGCGCGGCACTTCCAGACGGGCGGCGTCGAATACTGGGGCACGGCCGAGATCGCGGTGAACGGCGGCGACCTCGACGGCGTGTCGATCCCGATGCGCGCCGGCGCCATCGTCCGCGGCCGCGTGCATACCGAAGACGGCGAGCCGGTGGGCGCGCCGGTGATGGTGTCGCTGCGCGCCGACGACACCACGCGCGCGCCGCAGCCGCGGCCGGTGCGCACCTATTCCGACGGCTCGTTCCGCCTCGAAGGCGCCTTCGGCACGCAGCACGTGCGCGCCGTCGAAGCCCGCATGATTCCCGGGTCGGAAGTCCCAGGCATCAACGTGCGCGCGCTGCAGGAAGTGACGCCGGCCACCCGGCCGCTCACCACGTGGTGGCTGAAGTCGATCACGATGAACGGCCGCGACGTCACCGACGAGGCCATCGACTTCAGCCGCGGCGACGTGATGCTCGACATCACGATGACCAACCGCATGGCGAGTGTGCGCGGCAGCGTCGCCTGGAACCGCACCACGAGCCGGCGGCGCCCGTCGGTCATCATCTTTCCCGACGACGACACCCGCTGGATGCGCGGCTCGCGCGCCATCGGCACGTCCGAAGTGGACGAAGCGGGCCGCTTCGACGTCCGCGGCATGCCGGCTGGCGACCGCTACCTGGCGGTGGCCGTGGACGGCGCCTCGCGGAGCGTGCTGGCGCAGCCCGAGATGCTGCAGGCACTCAAGCCGTTCGCCACGGCGCTGCGCATCGACGAGGGCGGCATGCACGAGCTGGCGCTGACCGCGGTGCCCCGCCCCAGGCCCTGACGCCCCGCCCCGGCCAGACGCCGCGCGCCGGCGTCTCAACGGTCGGTTCGTGCGTAGAATTCCCTCTGCCCTCTCCAGGTCCGGAGGTCGTCATGCGTCGAGTGTTCGCGGCGGTGATCTCGCTGAGCGTGATGTGCGCGGCCACGCCGTCTATTTCCGGCGCGCAGGGCGGGGCACCAGTCCCGCGTCCGCCCGTGAGTGCGTCCCAGGGGACGGGCACCGTGCGCGGGGTGGTCGTAACGGGCGACGAACCGCAGCCGCTCGCTGGCGCTTCGATTCGCCTCACGGTGATGCCCGCAGTGCCGCCGCTCGGCATGTTCCAGCCGTTTACCGTCACCACGACGGCCGACGGCTCTGGACGCTTTGAGTTCACCGGCGTACCGGCCGGTATGTTGTCGCTCATCGCCGAGAAGGTCGGCTACTACAACCTCAGCGAAAGCGAGGACATGGCGGCGCAGGCCGAGATGGCCGCGAGGTGGCCCACACTCGAAGCGGGCGCCACGCTGAACGACGTGACGGTGCGAATGTCGCGCGCGGGTGTCATCGCGGG
Organism: Acidobacteriota bacterium; assembly: GCA_022842985.1. Lineage (GTDB taxonomy): Bacteria > Acidobacteriota > Vicinamibacteria > Vicinamibacterales > UBA2999 > CADEFD01. Next base: position 3,462 of record JALHON010000052.1, read on the forward strand.
GCGCATCCTGCTGCCGTCGGGCGAGCCGGCCGTGCGGATGATGATCGAAGTGCTGCGGTACTCGACGACGCCGATGGGACGCCGACTCGTGCCGGCTGGCCGCGGCGGCGGGCCGACGATCACCGACGACACGGGCACCTTCCGCGCATTCGGACTCCCGCCCGGCGACTACGTCATCGCGGCGCGCCCGAGCTCGATGATGATGGGCCCTCCGGGCGCACGCGACGACACGCGCGATGGTGTCGCCACGACCTACTACCCGGGCACGACAAGTGTCGCCGACGCGAAACCGCTCACCGTGCGCTCGGGCGACGAGACCACGGGTGTGGTGCTGTCGATGCTTCCGGTCGCGCTCGCCTCGGTGTCCGGCACGGTGCGCACGCCCGCGGGTGTCGATCCCTCCATGTTGAGCGTGGGCATCAGCGAACTGATACCGGAGCGGCTCGGCACGTCGATGTCGATGCAGCGGGTGAACGCCGACGGCCGCTTCACGGTGTCGCGGCTCGCGCCGGGTCGCTACCGGCTCATCGTGCGCGACCTGGGCGGGCCGGCGACGCGCCACTTCGCGAGCGCGGACGTGACGGTCACAGGCGAGAACATCGACGGCGTGCGGCTGGAGCTTCGGCCGGGCACCACCGTGACCGGACGCGTCGTCACCACCACTGGCGAGCCCGTGGCTGGATCACCGGCGATGCGCGTGCAGTTCAACCGCGCTGAAGCCGACATGATGGTCCCCGGGCCGCTGCCGGTGGCGGTGAACGCCGACGGCACGTTCCGCGTGGACAATGTGTTCGCCAGCGGTCATGTGCGGCTCTTCGATGGCAGCCCGACCGGGAATGGGCCGGGCTGGACCTTCGTGGGCGCGCGGGTGGGCGACCGTGACATCACAGATGTACCGCTCGAACTCGAGGGCGAGAGCATGCAGGTGACGCTGGTCGTCTCGATGCGTCCGGCGGAGGTGAAGGGCGCGGTGAAGTGGGCGCCGACACCTGGCGGCCCGCGTCCGAGAGTCGTGGTGTTCCCGGAAGACGAGGCGCGCTGGCATCCGGCGTCGATCGGCGTGCGCGTGGCGCCGGTCGGCGAGGACGGCCTGTTCTCGATCCGGCGACTTCCGCCTGGCGATCGCTATCTTGTCGTGGCCGTGGAACGGTTCACACAGGGCGACCTGTGGACCGCGGGCACACTCGCGGCGCTCAAGCGGGCCGCGGTGCCCCTGCGCGCCGACGAAGGCAGCGTCGTGGACCTCACGCTCACGGCCATTCCCCCGCCGGCGCCGTAAACGCGCGCCCCCGCCGCGCGTAGGATCAGACATGACCTTCGCGTGTCGCGCGGCCGTGTCCGTGGCCGCCGTGCTTCTGACGTCGTACACACTTGCCGCGCAGCCGGCCGGCCAGCGCACGCCGCCGCGCATGATCCAGCCCGGCCAGCAGGCGCCGGTCGGCACGGCCGTGCTGCGCGGTGTGGTCGTGGCGGCCGACACGGGCGCGCCGATTCGCCGCGCGCAGGTGCGCGCCTCGGCTCCCGGCGCGCAGGAGACACGCACCACGCTCACGGATGAACAGGGCCGGTTCGAACTGCGCGAACTCGCCGGCGGACGTTACACGATCACCGCCACGAAGGGCGGCTTCATCACGCTGCAGTACGGCCAGCGCCGGCCGAGTGAACCGGGCACGCCCGTGGACCTTGCCGCCGGCCAGACCGTCGAGAAGCTCGTCGTGGGGCTGCCACGCGGCAGCGTCATCACCGGCCGCATCGTGGACGAGTTCGGCGAGCCGCTCACCGGCGCGCAGGTGCGCGTGCTGCGCTACGGCTACGCCGCCGGGGCACGGCGCCTGCTGCCGGCCGGCCAGAGCGACCGCACCGACGACCAGGGCACCTTCCGTGTGTTCGGCCTGCCGCCCGGCGAATACGTCGTCTCGGCCACGCTCAACGAAGACCGTGGGGGCCCGTTCCTCAGAGCGCGCGGCGGCACGGCCGACGACGAACCTGCCACCGGCTACGCACCCACGTACTTCCCAGGCACGACCAATGCCGGCGACGCGCAGCGCGTCACCGTGGGCCTTGGTCAGGAAGTCAGTGGCATCGGCTTCGGCCTGTCGCTCATGCCGCTCGCAAAGGTCAGCGGACGCGTGGTGGGCATGGCCGGCTTCGAACTCGCCGGCATGGTGATGGCACTGCCCGACGACATGGTGCGCCAGGCGATGAGCGTGCCGCGCGGCGCGCCGGTGAACGCCGACGGCACCTTCGAACTGCGCGGACTCGCGCCCGGCCGCTACACGCTGGCCGTGGGCGCGCGCGGACGCCGCGGTGGTGGCGACGAACCCACGGGACGCGCGTCGATCACGGTGAGCGGCGTGGACCTCTCGGGCATCACGATCGCGCTCGCGCCGCCGGCGGTGGTGCGCGGAGTGGTGGTGACGGACACCGGCGCCGTCGGCCTGCGCTCGGGGCAGGTGCGCGTGAGCTTCACGCCCACACAGCCGGCCGGTGCCGACGCGTTCCGCAATCGCGGCGGCGGCATCAACGGCGACTTCACGTTCGAACTCGCCGGCATCACCGAACCCGGCTATCTGCGTGTGAGCCCGCCACCCGGCTGGTTCCTGAAGGCCATCCTGCGTGATGGGCAGAACATCACCGACGAACCGCTGTCACTCGAGCCCGGTGCGCAGATGAACGGCGTACGGGTGGTGCTCACGCAGACGGCGAGCGGCGTCTCCGGCAGCGTGCGCGACGACCGCGGCGCGGCCGTGCTCGATGCCACCGTCGTGGTCTTCCCAGACGACGAACGCCAGTGGGTGTTCCAATCGCGCTTCATCCGCACGGCGCGTCCGGATACCTCGGGCCGCTTCGAAATCACGGGCCTGCCGGCCGGCGATGACTACCGCATGGTGGCGCTGCAGGGCCTCGAAGACGGCCAGGCCACCGACCCGGTGTTCCTCGCCTCGCTGCGCGAACAGAGCCAGCGGCTCTCACTCGCCGAAGGCGAGACCAAGTCCCTGGATCTCAAGCTCCGGCAGTAGCTCTTCCCGAGCCCCGGGCCCCGAGCCCCGCCTAGAAAAGATCCCCGTGCCAGAACACGACGTCCGAGGCCGCAATCGGCGGCATCGGCAGCGTGCGATCGCGCAGCGGGCGGATCATCATCACTTCGGCGGTGCTCTTCCGGGCGATGGTCTCGATCTGCGGCGGCAGCAGGGCGTGCGGCCACAGACCGATGATGCGCGGCGGCTCGATCGACGGCTCGCGGGCCAGCATCACCTGGAGCATCGCGCCCAGTCGCGCGCCCGAGGGGTCGCGGTCGCCGGCTTCTTCGATGGTCCACTGGCCGTTCTGCACGCTGCACACGAGATACGCCACGGCCATGTGGCCTTCTTCCGCCACGAGGAACTCCACCTGCCGCATCCCGGCCGGCCCGAGTCCGGCGAGCAGCCGCCGCTTGGTGATCGCATAGCGGATGTAGTCTTCGCTGCGATCGAGCGCCAGGCGGGCATTCACCGCGCGCTTCGCGCTCAGTTCGGTGATGTGGCCGAGGTCCTTGTCGTCGCCGGCGCGCACGAGCGTGGCCGGTGGCCCGGTGAACGGCTTCACGGTGATGGTCGCGGATTCGAGCGGCACCGGCACGAAGTCGAGCCGCTCGTAGAGCGACGGGCCGATGTCCGAGAACAGCAGCGCGAACTCGTAGCCCTCGGTGTTGGCGGCATCCACCAGGTGCGCAATGAGCGCCGAGGCGGCGCCGCGGCCACGCAGCTCGCGCGTGGTGAAGAGCGCGCCGATGCCGAGCACGCGGCGGATACGGCCATCGATCCGCGCCGTCAGGTCGTACCGCTTGGCGCTCGCGAGCAGGCGGGAGCCGTCGAGCAGGGCCACGCGCTCGATGTGCGCGCCGCCCCATGCCGTGCGCCGCTGCCCGATCTGGAAGTTCGTATAGGCGTCGAGCGACAGGCCACCGCCCCAGATGGGATAGGTGTCGCGAAGGATCTGGTCGAGCACCGGGCCGGTGGCCGGTGTCAGGGTGAGCGCCATGTCGTCTCTCTCGGCGGCGACGGCCGGCCGAACCTTTCAAGGTTACCTCAGCCGCGCGGGCCGCGGGCGGACGCGTATCATGTCCCCCGTGACGACCTTCGCCGCGCTGCGCACGCCTGCCGTCCTCATCGAACGCCCGCGTCTCGACGCGAACATCCAGCGGATGCAGACGGCGGCGACCGCCGCCGGCATCGCGCTCAGGCCGCACGCCAAGACCCACAAGAGCCCGCTCGTGGCGCGCCGCCAGATCGAGGCCGGCGCCATCGGTATCTGCTGCGCCAAGCTGGGGGAGGCGGAGGTCTTCGCCGCCGCCGGCATCAGCGACATCCGCCTGCCCTATCCGCTGCAGCCGTCGAACGCGGATCGGGTGCTGGCGCTGCAGCGCACGGCGCGGATCTCGTTCATCGTGGACGACCTTGCGGTGGCGCGCGGCTGGTCGCAGGCGATGCAGGCCGCGGGCGCCCGTGCCGAGGTGCTCGTGAAGGTGGACGTCGGCTTCCACCGCTGCGGCATCATGCCCGACCCGGCGACCGCCGTGCCCTTCCTGCGCGAGGTGGCGGCGCTGCCCGGACTGCGCCTGGCCGGCATCCTGAGCCACGCCGGCCACGCGTATCACGCGCACTCCGAGGACGAACTGCGCGGCATGGCCGAGGCCGAACACACCACGATGGCGCACCTCGCGCGCGAGGCGCGCACGGCGGGTCTCGCGATCGACGAAGTGAGCACCGGCGCCACACCACCCGCGCGGTTCTCGCTCGCCGTGGGCGGCGGCACCTTCACGGAGTTCCGACCCGGCAACTACGTCTACTTCGATCGCACGATGATGGGGCTTGGCGCCGCGACCCTCGACGACTGCGCGCTGAGCGTGCTCGCCACGGTCGTGAGCGCGCCGGCGCCGGATCGCATCGTGCTCGACTGCGGCAGCAAGACCCTCGCTGCCGACGGCGCCCGCGGCTTTGCCGGCGTCACCGGCCACGGCGCCGTGCTGCGCGAACTCGCCGCCGCGGCCGGACAGGCCGCCGATCCACACTTGATTGTCGAGCGACTCTCGGAGGAACATGCGACGGTCCGCGTCACCGCGGGCGCTCAGCCCCTGAGGCCGGGCGACCGGGTGCGCGTGGTGCCGAATCATGCGTGTGTCGTCTCGAATCTCGTCGACAGCGCGTGGCTGGTCGATGGCCCGGAGATCGTCGGCGCGCTGCCGATCGATGCCCGCGGCCGCATTCAGTAGGGCACGGCAGGACGGCGCATGACGGCGCGACAGAAGGGAACGGACGTGAGCGATACGGGCAACGTCGGCGACGCGCTCGGCATGGTGGAAACGCGCGGCTTCGTCGGCATGGTCGAGGCCGCCGACGCGATGCTGAAGACCGCGAACGTCGTGTTCGTGGGCTGGCAGAAGGTCGATGCCGGCCTGGTCACCGCCATCGTCCGCGGCGATGTGGGCTCGGTGAAGGCCGCCACCGACGCCGGCGCCGCCGCCGCGCGCCGTATCGGCGAGCTCGTGGGCGTGCACGTCATCCCCCGCCCGGGTGACGACCTCGAGAAGGTCTTCCCGATCCGCCCGAAGAAGTAAGGCTACGGGCGTCCGGCTGGCACGGACAGCTCGTCAGCTGCCGTGAAGTAGCGCTCGTGCGTCCGGCGAAGGCTGTCTTCGTCAACGGCCTCGAGCAGTACGACCTCGTGGTCCACACCGCTGGCGTTCAGGCGCACCTCGAGCTCGAGCCGGGCCGTCTGCGCGTCGGCCCGTCTCTCCGGTGGGAACGGTGTGTTTGACACCAGTACGCCGTTCGCGCGGTCGTATTCGATCAGGAAAATCACGCGTCCCTCTCAGGTCTCGCGACGCCGAATGGCTGCAAGGCTCTCGAGCGCCCGGCGTCTCGCCGCCAGCACGCTCTGATGCTCGCGTTCTGCCTCCGTCTGCTCGACCAGAGTAGCTTTGCTCGCGGTCGCCCGCGACGCAAGCCAGATCTCCCATCGCGCGATCGCTTCGGACCAATGGGACATCTGCCGTTGCAAATCGGGCGGCCCCTGTCCGTACTTGAGCCCAGACCCAACCTCGTCCGCCAGTCGCTCCGACGTCTCCGCCCAGTGATGCTGCCAGACGGTGCGAATCTGCACCTCGACCGGGAGTCCCTGCCGGCGAGCAACGGCGTGAACCGCTCGATATCCATGACTTGGCGAGACCCGACGGTCGACGATCTCGACATCCGCCAGACGCTCCCGAAGACGAGCGGCAACGTCGTCCTGCTGGGTGCGGTCCATGACGACGATCCGGCAGCCCGCGATGTCCTGAATCTGGGTGAGTCGAATCGACTCCCGCCGCAGCTTGTCGATGATTGCGGACGTGGACTTTGCGGGCCTGCCAGTCGGTTCGAAACCGAGCGCTGCCACGGCGGCGACCACGTCGACGTAGGCGGCGCGGAACGTCTGGCGGTATTCGTCCAGCAGGCGGAGATCGGCGGCGGTGGTCGGCCCGACCTTGAGTCGATCCCCCAGCTTGTCGATCTGCGCGCGGCTCATCACGACACGACGAGCTTAGCGCGGTTTGCCCGCCGCGCTACTCGCGGCGCAGGCGATAGACGCGCACTTCTCCGCGGCCGGGCTCGTCGGCCCAGGTCCCGATCGGGTCGAGGTCGCCACGCGCTTCGAGTCCGAAGATCGCGCGGCCATACTCGTCGGCCGTCGAGAAGTAACGCTCGTGCACGAGCAGGTACTCCACGCCGGCCCGCCGCAGGGCCGTCATCGAGCGATTCCCCGGCAGGTTCGTGGTCTCGGCCAGCAGGCGCAGATAGTTGGGCGGATAGAAGCCGCTGTTGCCGTTCACGATCTCGTGGCGGTGGTACTGCGCGAAGTAGATGAAGTCGGCGTCGAAGCCGGGCAGGCGACTGGCACGTGGCAGCGGCGCGTGCGCGATGACCGTCGGCGGCAGCATACTGAGGAACTTGTAGATCGGCGGTGCCGTCGCCGGCATCCGCCGCACGGGCACGTTCGCGAGCGTTTCGATGCCCATGAGCAGCAGCACGAGCGCCGCGAGCACCCCGGCGCGCGGACGGGCGGCAAACGCGCGGCCCATCGTGCCGCAGCCGATCGCGGCCAGCAGCGCCACCATCGTCAGCGTCAGCATGCCGAACCTGGCCGGCACGCGGAGTCCGCGGTAGGGCGAGAGAACGCGACGGAACAGCGGATAGACGACGCCCGCCGAGCCCCGTGACGCGTCCGCGGCAACGAGGCCCGTCACCGCCACCGCGGCCACCCACGGCGCCGCCGGTGCCGTCACCGCCGATACCGCGAGCGCCGATCCCATCAGCCCGGGAAAGAGCCAGCGTTCCGATATCCCGGCCGCCTGCGACCACCCCCACAGGCGGCTCGACGCCGGTGACAGCACGTAGCTGTCGAAGCTGCCGCTGAAGCGGTCGATCTCGCCGTCACCACGGTCGCCCACCACCTGCCGCGCGCGCTGATACGGCAGCGAATACGCGCCAGCCACGACACCCGCAAGCGCCAGGGCCGCGCCGGCGTGCATCACGGCCCCCATCGGCACGCGGCCGCGCCGGCGCAGCCATTCCACCGCCGCCAGGATCGGCCAGAGCGTGATGAGGAAGACGCCGTAGTAGATGCAGCTCAGGAACTGCGCCGCCACGCTCGCCCCCAGCCCCCAGGCGCCGCGCCGGCTGCCGTCGAAGGCGCGCGCCGTCGCCAGCACCGCCAGCGGCAGGAACGCGCTGCACAGCAGCTCGAGGTGCATCACGTGATCGAGCCGCAGCGGCGCACCCACGAAGAGAATCGCGGCCGCGAGCGAGCCCCAGTGACTGCCCGAGAGGTAACGGGCGCACGCATACATCGCGAGCCCCGCCGAGAGGATGCTCAGCCAGATGAGCCCGTTGTAGACGAGCAGCACGGGCACGCCGGCGAGGATGAACGGCGCGCCGATGAGCGCCGGCAGAAGAATCGCGTCGGAGTAGAGCAGCACCGTCTCGGCCGGGTGGAACTGATTGCCCGAGAACCAGCCGTCGGCACCGAGGCTCGCGAGGTTGCGCGCCCAGGTGTAGAGCCGCCACGACGAGAAGAGCGGGTCCTGATGGTCGGGGATGAGCCACGGGCTCGTGGCGAGCGGCCATGTCGAGGCCACGCCGGCCGCGAGCACCACGAACGTGGCCACGACCCAGTCGCGGCGACTGGCGCGGGCGTGTGACGGCGGCGCGGTCACGCGCGTGTGGCCGGCCGGCCGGCGGCACGAGGCGCCGTGGGGCGTGCGCGCTTCGGTTTCGCGCTCTGCTCGCGCGCGGTCAGGCGGCGCAGTTTCGGTTCCTGGTCGAGCACGAGCAGCGGCTGCCGCGGGTTCTCGATGAGGTTGTAGTACTCACCCGCCGTGGTGCGCGCGTAGATGTCGTGGCCGTCGATGAAGAGCGCCACCGGGCCGCCGTCTTCCACCGCATCGAAGAGCCGCACCTTGAAGCGCGAGCGCAGCGCCGCGAGCAGCGTGCGGATACGCGCCACCGAGATGCCGCGACGGCGCAGGTCCGCGAGCACCTTGAGTTCGATGAGCTCGATGGGGGTGTAGCGGCGCTCGGTATAGCCGCCGGCCGGCGTCTTGTGCGTGGGCACCGAGGGCGCGAAGATGCCGCGCTCGTCCCACCACTGGAGCTGCCGCGCCGTCAGGCCCGTCTCGGCGGCGACCTCGCGCGACGAGTAGTGGCCCTTGAGCTTCACCGCGACCGGTCCCGGGCGGACGCGCGGATCCCGGCGGCGGGCAACCGCCGGATGATGGACGCCGCGCGCGACAGCGTGGAAGGCATGGCCAGACACGAACGGCACCAGTCTACAGCCGACCCGCGCGCGACGGCGCGAGCAGGGCCAGCGCCGGATCGGACCGATCGCCGGCGACCAGGCGCGCGACGAGCGTCGCGGTGAGCGGAGCCAGCAGCGCGCCGTTGCGATAGTGCCCGCAGGCGTAGACCAGGCCGGGCAGCACGGCCGACGGGCCCACGTACGGCAGGTCGTCGGGCGACCCGGGGCGCAGGCCCTGGCGCGCCGCGGCGAAGGTGGCCCCGGCCAGCGCCGGCACGAGCGCCGTGGCCCGGGCGAGCAGGCTGGCCACGCCGGACGCCGTCGTCCGCTCGTCGAAGCCGACATCTTCGGAGGTCGCGCCCACGAACACGGTGCCGGACGTCCACGGCACGAGGTAGATGTCGGGGCCCCAGACGATATGGCGCAGAGTATCCGGCGCGCCGACAAGGTGCAGGAGCTGGCCGCGAATGGGCCTGACGGGTGCCGGTTCGGCGCCAGCCGGGGCGAGTGCGGCAGACCAGGCGCCCGTGGCGAGCACCACCTGTGGCGCATGTGCCACGCCGTCCGTGGTGGTCACGGCGATGCCGCCGGCCTCGGCGGAAAACCCGCGCACCGCGGTCTGCACGAACTCGGCCCCGAGCGCGCGCGCGGCCGCGGCTGAGGCGGCAGTGAGTGCCGGCACGTCGACAGCCGCATGCATCGGGATGTGCAGCACGCCGGCGGCATGCGCGGCGAGCTGCGGCTCGGCCTCGCGGGCGGCCGCACCTTCGAGCCATTCCGCGGTGACCCCTTCGGCGTCGGCGGTGGCCTTCGACCGGGCGAGGCGGCTGATGTCGGCCTCACTCGTCGCCACCTCGGCGGTGCCGATCGGGCGGAACGCCACCGGCAGGCCGGATGCGGCCGTGACACGCTCGACGAACGCCGGATACTGCGCGAGCGACCGGCGGCCCACGTCGCGCAGCGGCCGGGAATCATGGCCTTCGACATACGGCGCGAGCACGCCGGCCGAGGCGAACGACGCGCCGCCGCCCGGCGGGCGCGGATCGCAGACCCGCACGCGGCGTCCGGCCGCCGCCAGCTCGAAGGCCACCGTGCAGCCGACGACGCCGGCACCGATGACGACGACATCCACGTCGCGCACACTCACGCGACGTACTGTACGACGCCGGCGGCGCCGGCCGCCAGTCCTCGCGACGTTATCCGGCCGTCGAGCCGCTCGACGACGACCGCGACGACGACGAACCTGACGAACTCGACGAACTCGACGAACGGCTGCTCGACGAACTGCTGCTCGACCCGGTGCTCGAGCTCGACGAACTCGACGTCGATGACGCGCTGCTCGAGCTGCTGGTGCTGCTGGACGAACTCGAGGAACTCGACGACGTGCTCGACGAGGTGGACGAGCCCGACGAGCTCGACGACGCGCTGCTCGTGCTCGACGAACTCGACGATCCAGCCGACGAGCTGCTCGAACTGCCCGTGCCCGTCGTGCTCGACGAACTCGACGCCGTGCCGCCGCCCGCCGTGGAGCTGCCGCCGCCGGTCGACGACGACGTCGCGTCGGGCGACGTCGGCAGCGTGGTGCAGCCCGACGTGAGGCCCGCGGCCATCACGGCCGCCGGGGCGCCCGAGAGCAGCAGCAGGAACTGGCGCCGCTTCGTGAGCTCGCCAGCATCAGTGGCGGGCTTCGGCGGGCTCTGGGGTTCTGATCGCTTCTTCACGGCGTCCTCCAGTCAGTCCGGGCAGCATCAGCGCACCGCCCCGGTAGTACAGCTCGATCCGCCGGATGACCTCATCGGCGGTAATCATGTCCATGCAGCGCGGCAGCGTGCCGACGACGTCCACGCAGAGCGCGTCGGGACGGTCGTTGACGTCGCCATCGCCGAGCGGCAGCGTCCGCGATTTCCAGCAGCCGCCGTTGTCGCAGCACTTGAGCGCGCCCACGGTGTGGATGAACTGGTGATGCGGATAGGCGGTGAAATGTGGCGGTTCGCGGCCGCCGGCCACCACCACGCAGGGTCGGTTCTGCGGCATTCCCGGCTTCACCTCGACGGCCGCCGCCAGGTGCATCAGGAAGCTCACGGCCGAGAGCGCACCCTGCGCGTGATACATCAGCCGGATGAGCTCGCGGTGCGAGGTCCTGCCGCGCAGGTCCACGGCGCCGTCGATGGCCGGATGGTTGTGGTGGTTCTCACCGACCTGCACGAAGAGCACGCGATCGCGGAAGTGATCGACGACGTCCTGGTAACGCTGGTGATCCCACCACTTGATCGTGTAGTCGAACTTGCCGCCCGACGCGAACAGCCAGAACGGCGGGCAGTCACCTTCGAGCGCTTCGATCTGGCGGAACCAGTGCTTCTCCGACTCGTGGATGTGCAGATCGCCCTTGAAGTCGGTGACGCGGATCTTCAGGCCGAGCTGCTCGTTCAGGTACTCGACGAAGCCGTCGAGGAAGTGGCGCGGCTCCTGATTGCTGCGATGGATGAGCGGGTAGTGACAGTCGAGCACCTGCACATCGGGGTCGTCTTCCGAGAGCGGCGTCAGGTGCGGGTTGTGGTGCCAGAGATCCGGGCAGGACGTGCGGACGTCGGTCAGGAACTCGCCGGGGTGACAGCGGTGCAGATCCCGCACGGCGGCGGTCAGCATCACGATGTCGCCGGGCGATTGGAAGTTCCTGAGGATGAGCTTGCGCATACGTTCCGATCCGACCGGCCGGGAGCCGTCCACCGAGGGCAGGGGGTACCCCCACCCTCCAGCTTAGACTCTCGGCCGGGACGGATCAGAACGAGATTGTGGCGCCCACCTCGATCCGCCGGGCCGGCCCGGCCGAGGTGGCCGTGCCGAAGAACGGCGACAACTCGTTGCCCGAGAAGGAGTTGAGGTTCGTCCGGTTGAACAGATTCTGGATGTTCACGTAGAAGTCGGTGCGATAGCGCGAATCCGACCCTTCCATGATGACCATGCGCGGACCATCCCCGCCCCCGCCGCCAGGACCGCCGACGCCCGGCTGCATGGCGTTGGCCGCGCCTCCGGGCGGGGGGGCCGAGCCCATTGGCACGCCCTCCGGCCCGCCCGAGAGCAACCCGCCGAGGTTGATCGACTTCGTGAGGCGCAGGTCCACCGTCACCTGGCCGGCACCACGGCCGCTGTTGCGGCCGACGCCGGCGGGGCGGTCGTTGAACACGGTGTCGCCGTTGTCGTCGAGGCCGGTCGTGATGTTGTAGGGCCGGGCCGACGACATCTGCATGTTCATGCCGGCGCGCAGGCCATAGGGCAGCGGGAAGTTGCCCATCACGAAGAGCCGGTGCCGGATGTCCTGCGCCGCCGGGCCCCAGTCCGCGTCCGGATCGTTCGAGTCGGCCGGCAGGCTGAGCGCGTTGTCGGCGTGGTTGCGCACCGAGCCGAGCTGATACATCACGTTGCCGAAGATGCGGCGCTGCGGCACGCGCAGGTTGACGCCCACCGAGAGGCGGTCGGAGGCGCGGCGGCCGGTGGCGCTGATTTCCGAGATGTTGCCGACCGTGGGGTCGGGCCGCACGCCGTCCACCGGCGCGTTCACGTTCACCGAGCGCAGCACGCCGTAGCCGCGCGTCCACATGTAGTCGGCGCGCACGCCCAGCCACTCCTTCAGGTTCTTGTCGACGCCGATCGACGCCTGGTGGATGGTGGGCTGCGCGAGGGTCGCCGCCGCCTGGATGCGGCTGGCCGGCAGGCGCGTGCCACCAGACGTCGCGGTGACCGGGAACGTGGGGTTGAGGATGACTTCGTCGATCTGCCGCACGCCGTCCACACGCACGGTCTGCTCGTAGGTGGCGCTTTCGTACCAGTCGTAGAAGATGCCGTAGCCGGCGCGCACGTTGGCCTTCGCCACCGTCCACGTCACGGCGGCGCGCGGCGCCAGATTGAACTTGTCGTCGAGATTGGTCTGCACTTCCTGCCGCAGCCCGAGGCTCGCCTGCAGGTTCTTCGACAGGCGGAAGTCGTCCTGCACGTACCAGCCGAGCTGGTACTGCGAGTAGCTCACGAGCGGATCGCCGACGCGGCGCGTGAAGGTGCGGGCGAGGCCGGCGTTGAAGTCCGCCAGGCTCGAGAAGGTGTAGGTGCCGTTGGCGTTCACCTGCTGCGTGCTGTCCCACTGCCCCGCTTCGAAGAGCACGCCGGCGCGCAGCGCATGCTTGCGCAGCGTGAAATCCACGCTCTGGTCGATGACGAACTGCTGGCCCTCGCGCACGCCGGTCTGGCCGGCGCCGCCGCCGGTGAAGGCGTCGAGCACGCGCAGAGTCGGGGTGGCCAGCGACGACGTGTTCTCCGAGGTGGTCTGCACGAACTCGAACTTGAGCTCGCTGAACACCTTCTTGCCGAAGACGCGCGTATTGCGCAGCCGCAGCGTGTCGGTGGTCGCGTCACTCGCCCACGACCGTTCGGCCAGGTCGAAGTCGCCCACGCCGAGGTTGCGGCGGTCCTGCGTGCGGCGCTGGTACTCGGCGCGCAGGGCGTTGCCGGCGCCGAGCGCCTGTTCCACGCGCACGTTCACGTTCATCACGTCGTTCGGTCGCCGCACCTGATCGCGCACGTCGCCATTCGGCGTCGCCGCCACGATCGTCTGCGCGTCGTAGGAGGCATTGCCTTCCGCCGAGAAGGTCACGCTCGTCTTGCCCTTCACGATCGGCCCCTGACTGCTCACCTGCACACGCTTCACCTGCTCGAGCGGCCGCGCTTCGGCAAAGGCGTTCCTCGCGCTCAGCGCCGAATCGCGGAAGCCGAAGGTCACGCGGCTGCGCCAGGCGCCCATGCCGGGCTTGGTGATGACTTCCACCCGCACCATGCCGGCATCGTGGTACTCGGCGGCGTAGGAGTTGGTGCGGAAGCGGATCTGCTGAATCTGGTCCTTCGGCGGCAGGCGGCCGCCGCGGAACCCGTCCACGAAGATCTGCGCGCCGGGGCCGGCCATCTCTGCGAGCTGGTCGGCCATCTCGTCGGGATCGTCGGAGAGCGCGTCGATTTCCGCCTGCGACAAGGTCTGCGTGAAGCCGTTGTCGCGCCGCTCCGAAGCATCCGTCTCGGCCACCGTCACTTCCTCGCTCATGGCGACGGCGAGCGTGATGGTGGTCTGGTTGTTGCCGCGCTTGAGCGTGAGCGTGCCCGTGGAGGGCCGGAAGCCCGGATAGTTCGCGCCGATCGTGTAATCGCCGGGCGGGAGGCCGGTGGCCGTGGCGATGCCGAGTTCATCCACCTGCAGCGTGCGCTCGACGCCGTCGTTGCCGATGAGCAACACACTTGCCCCCGGCAGCACGGCCGCCGTTTCGTCGAGCACGGTCACGCGCAACGACGCCGTGCCCTGGCGCGCGAGGGCGGGCGCCGCCGTCGCAAGGACGGCGGCCACCACGAACAGGAGGGAATACAGACGGCGCATCACGGGCCTCGCTGACCGGCTACTGCTTCTTCTGGAAGAGCTCCGCCTTGATCGACGGATTGACCTTGATCTTCTCGAGCGTCCACTCTTCGCTGGGCGTGCCGTCCACCGAGAGGCTGATGCGCTTTGGCAGCTTCACGCCGTCGACGGTGGCGTACTCGTCGAAGCGCATCTGCACGGCGCTCGGCGGGGGCGGCGGCATCGACTCCATGCGGCGCCGCATCTCTTCCGGGCTGGGACGTTCGCGCGGCGCACCGTCCGGCGATGGCGCACCGGCACCGCCACCAGGGCCGGCTCCGGGCACACCGCCAGGGCCACCGCCCTGACCGCGTCCGCCACCGCCGCCACGTCCGCCACCCGGCCCGCGTCCACCGCCAGGGCCGCCCATCATCATCATGCGCGGCCGCACTTCGGAATAGGCGAGCATGAGCGGCAGGTGCGTCGTCTGATCGACGAAGAGGCGGAGCGTGTCGCCGTGCGCGTCCTTCATCTCGAGCATGTCGGCCTTGCCGTCGGGCGACTCGGCCACACCCGCATACGTCACCTCACCGGCGGGTGAGGCGAGCAGCGCCAGCATGTAGCGCTGCATCTCGCTGCGCAGCATGGTGGCCATGCGCTTTTCCGCCTCGGCCGGATCGTCCGGCGCCCCGGGCGGGCCGTTGCGCATCATGATCTGCATGCCGCCGCCCATGCCGCCGCGGTTCTGGACGTCCATCCACGCCGACTCACCGGCCAGCGCCTGGATACGTTCGACGGACATGCCGCCGGGGAACTCGTTCTCCTCGGACTTGTGCATGCGGTCGGGCCCGGCCAGCGTGAGCACGATCGTGCCTTCCAGCTGCCGCTGCCCCATCTCGCGCCGGAACGGGCCTTCGAGCGTGAGGCCCTTGACCTGCTCGACCTTCGCGCCGCCGAGCGCCTGCCGCATCTCGGCCAGCACTTTCGCCGCCTGATCCGCCGCCTGCTCGGCCGCGTACACCGGCAGCGGCACCACGCGGTCCGTGCCCGGCACGCCCACACCCACCAGCATCGCCGTCGCCATCGCCATCCACGATTTCATCGGTCTCTCCCTCCGCCGTCGCCCGGCCTGCTGCCGGCTTCGGCGAGTTCACGATCCGCGCGGCCCTCGATGGCCATGCGCATGACCATTCTGACGGCGGCGCCGGAGGATCCGACGTCAAGGAACGGCAAAGGGTTTGTTAAGGATGTTAAATGCCGATTTCCCTGCAATTTCAGCGGTTTTTCGCATGCTACACTCCGGCTCATGACGCGCATCCCGCGCTTCGGAGGCACGACGTGGCTGGCCGCCACCGTGGCCCTGCTGCTGCCCGCGCTGGCGTGGATGCAGTACGACTGGGTGAACCAGCTCGCCACGGCCGATCGCGAACGCCGGGAGCGCACGCTGCGCGCCGCCGGCGCGCAGTTCACGGCCGCGGTCGATGCGGAGGTCTCGCGCCTCGGCGGCAGCCTGCAACTCGATAGCGCCATGCTCGAGCGGCGCGACTGGGAGGCGTACGGCCTGCGCTACGACAGCGCGGTGGATGACGGCGCCGGCGCTCTGGTGGCGGGAGTGTGGTTCGTCGAGGTCGACGACACGGCGGCCACGCCCGAGGCGCGGCTGCGGCTGCACGCCTGGCGGCCCGAGGAGCGCACCTTCGAGCCGGCCGCCTGGCCCGACTCACTGGACGGCGTGCGCGCGCAGCTCATCGCCGAACCGGCGCGCCGCGGGCCCGGTGGCCCCGGTGGACGCATGAACCCGCGCGAGATCTTCGCGGCGGCCGGCGCGCTCGGCGACGAGCGCACCCTCGTGATGCCGATCGTGCGCGTGCAGATGCCGCGCGACCCGTCGGCGCGACGCGACCGCTTCACGACCGACGTCCAGATGCGTGGCTTCACGATCGTGCGCCTCGACCTCGACACGATGGCGCGGGTGCGCCTGCCGGCGCTCGCCGCCGAACACTTCCCGGAATCCTCCGAGTACCGCGTCGCCGTCGCGACGTCACGCGGGGGCCAGACGCTGTTCGAATCCACCCCGGGCGCCGCCGCCGACACGGCGCAGGCGCCGGACCTGAGCACCACCTTCATGCAGGCGCGCGTCGGCCCGATGATGGTGTTCGCCCGCACGTCGCCGGACGGCAAGGTCGAGAGCCGTACCGAAACCCTGCCGCCGCCACCGCCGCCCGGGCTCGGCGACCTGGCCGAGGGCAGCGAGCGCGCCGTTGTCAGCGTCATCGAGATGCGCGACCGCGACGGTCAGCGCACCGTGCGCGCCCGCTCCATCGGCCACACGCACGGCCACTGGACGCTGCGCGTGAAACATGCCGCCGGTTCGCTCGAAGCGGCCGTGGCGGCCTCGCGGCGCCGCAACCTCGCGCTGAGCGGCGGCGTGCTGGCGCTGCTCGGCGTGGTGGTCGCGCTCATCAGCGTCTCGGCCCGACGCGCCCAGGCGCTGGCCCGCCGGCAGATGGAGTTCGTCGCCGCCGTCTCGCACGAATTGCGCACGCCGGTGGCCGTCATCAATTCCGCCGCCGGCAACCTCGCCGATGGCGTCGTCGGTGACCCGGCGCGCGTGAAGCGCTACGGCGCCACGATCCAGGCCGAGGCGCGGCGGCTCGGCGACACCGTCGAACGTGTGCTGCAGCTGGCCGGGCTGGGCTCGGGACGTCCGCTGCCGATGACGCGCGTTGCTCCCGGCGCGTTCGTGCACGAGGCCGTACGCCTCACGGCTGCCGACGCGGCGGAGGCCGGCGTGCAGGTGCACGTGGAGCTGCCCGACGATCTGCCCGCCGTGCTCGGCGACGCCGGCACGCTGCAGTCGGCCGTGCAGAACCTCGTCGGCAACGCCATCAAGTACGCCGGCGCCGACCGCTGGGTGCGCGTCGCCGTGACGGCGCACGACACGCCGCGGCGCGAGGTGCGCATCGCCGTGGAAGACCACGGCGCCGGACTCGACGCCGATGAGCAGCGGCTGGTGTTCGAGCCGTTCTTCCGCGGCAAGGCCGCGGTGGCCAATCAGATCAAGGGCAGCGGCCTCGGCCTGAGCCTCGTCAGGCGGATCAGCGCCGCCCATGGCGGCCGAGTCGACCTCGTGAGCACGCCCGGCCACGGCAGCACCTTCACCATCTGCCTGCCGGCCGCGCCCGATGCTCCGGTCACGGCCAGCGCCCCCGCCGCGTCGGCCCACGCCGCGGCCACGGAAGCCTAGTGGCCGAAGGTCGCGTGCTGCTCGTGGAAGACGAGCCCGGTCTGCAGCTCACGCTGAGCGACCGGCTGGCCGCGGAGGGCTACGAAGTCGAAACCGCCGGCGACGGCGAGCTCGGCCTCGCGCGCGCGCTGACCGGCGCCTTCGACCTCGTCGTGCTCGACGTGATGCTGCCGAAACGCGACGGCTTCGACGTGTGCCGCACGCTGCGCCAGCACGGCATCACCACCCCCATCCTGATGCTCACCGCGCGCGGCCAGCTCGTCGACCGCGTCGTCGGTCTGAAGCTCGGCGCCGACGACTATCTGGTCAAGCCGTTCGAAGCCATGGAGCTGCTCGCGCGCATCGAAGCGCTGCTGCGGCGGGCGGGCAACGGCGCGGCGCCGCCGGCCGGCACGGCGGGCGCCACGCGCTTCGAGTTCGACGATGTCACGGTGGACACGCGGAAGGCCGAAGTGACGAAGGGCGGCGTCGCCGTGGAGCTCTCCGCCAAGGAATTCCACCTGCTGCGCTACTTCCTCGAACACCGCGGCGCCACCATCTCACGCGACGAGCTGCTGCAGGAAGTCTGGGGCTACGAACACACGCCGTCGACACGCACGGTGGACGTGCACGTGGCGTGGCTGCGCCAGAAGCTCGAAGTGAACCCGAAGACGCCGCAGCTCATCCTCACCGTGCACGGCCTCGGCTACAAGTTCGTCGGCTGAGCGCGCGGCTAGGCGGGCGGACGCGCCGGGGGCTGCGGGCGCGGACGCGGCGCCATCGTGGCCGCCAGCGCCTTCCACTGCGGCTGGCGGCGCAGCTCGTCGAAGAGCGGATCGGTGGCCAGCACCGGCGGCAGACCGCCACGCGCGGCCATCCGCTCGAGCCGCGGCAGCGCCTCGGCGATGCGGCCGAGCGCGGCGTCCGCCTGCGCCAGGGCCG
>JALHON010000053.1:0-12611 GCA_022842985.1 Acidobacteriota bacterium
TGCTCTTCCGATCTCTGCTCGATCGCGACGAGGCCGCGCGCGCGTCGGGCGACGAGGCGGCGAAGGCCGCCGTGGCGGCCGAGATCGACGCGCTCAAGCGCTGGTGCGCGGCGCACCTGCGTCATCCGGCGCACCGCGACTGGGTGGTCTTCAAGTTCCCCGAGACGCTCGACTTCGACCACCTCGTGCACATCACGCGGCCGAATCCGGCCCTGCCGAACGTCGTCGCCGGCCCCGAGGCGCTGCTGCGCCGCCGCGACGGCTTCGCGCTCACCGATCCGCGCTACTCGACGCGCGAAGTGCTGAGCGAAGTGCACTACTGCGTGCTCTGCCACGAGCGCGACAAGGACAGCTGCAGCAAGGGCATCACCGACAAGCAGGGCGCGGTGACGTCGAATGCGCTCGGCATCCCGCTCGCCGGCTGCCCGCTCGACGAGAAGATCTCGGAGATGCACCTGCTGCGCAAGCGTGGCGACGTGCTCGGCGCCCTGGCGCTCGTGATGCTCGACAATCCGATGTGCCCGGGCACCGGCCACCGGATCTGCAACGACTGCATGAAGGCCTGCATCTACCAGAAGCAGGAACCCGTCAACATCCCGCAGATCGAAACGAGCGCGCTCACCGACGTGCTGAACCTGCCGTGGGGCGTCGAGATCTACGGCCTGCTCACGCGCTGGAATCCGCTCAACCACGTGCGGCCGCACGCGCTGCCGTACAACGGCAAGAACGTGCTCGTGGTCGGTCTCGGCCCAGCCGGCTACACGCTGTCGCACTACCTGCTCAACGAAGGCTTCGGCGTCGTGGCCATCGACGGCCTCAAGATCGAGCCGCCCGATCCGGTGCTGGCCGGCGGGCCCGGCGCGCCGCCGCAGCCGATCGCGCGCTGGTCCGACATCTACCGGCCGCTCGACGAACGTGTGCTCGAAGGCTTCGGCGGCGTGTCGGAGTACGGCATCACGGTGCGGTGGGACAAGAACTTCCTGTCGCTCATCCACCTCACGCTGGCCCGCCGCACGCGGCTGAAGATCTACGGCGGCATCCGCTTCGGCGGCGCCCTGCCGATCGACGACGCCTGGGCCCAGGGCATCGACCACGTGGCGATCGCCGCCGGCGCCGGCCGTCCCACGATCATCGACATCAGGAACAACCTGATTCGCGGCATCCGCAAGGCCAGCGACTTCCTGATGGCGCTGCAGCTCACCGGCGCCTTCAAGGCCGATGCGCTCTCGAACCTGCAGGTGCGCCTGCCGGCCGTGGTCATCGGCGGCGGCCTCACCGGTGTGGACACGGCCACGGAGCTGCTGGCCTACTATCCGCTCCAGGTCGAGAAGATGCTCGACCGCTACGAGGCGCTCGCCGCCACGGTGGGCGACGCCGAGATCCGGCGGACGTTCGACGACGAGGAGCGCGGCATTCTCGACGAGTTCCTCGGCCACGGCCGCGCCGTGCGCGCCGAACGCGCCCGCGCGGCGGCGGCCGGCGAGGCGCCGGACTTCGTGCCGCTCGTCCGGCAGTGGGGCGGCGTCACGCTCGCCTACCGCAAGCGCCTGCAGGACGCGCCGGCCTACCGGCTGAATCACGAGGAAGTGGCCAAGGCGCTCGAAGAGGGCATCACCTTCGCCGAGAACCTCGAGCCGGTCGAAGCCGTGCCCGATGCCTTCGGGCACGTGCAGGCCATGATCTTCAAGAGCGGCGGCGGGCGCGTGGAACTGCCGGCGCGCACCGTGCTCGTGGCGGCCGGCACGGCGCCGAACGTGACCTACGAGAAGGAACATCCCGGGTCGTTCGAGCTCGACGGCAAGGCGAAGTACTTCAAGGGGTACCGCGTCGAACGTGACGCCCACGGCGTGCGCACGCTGGTCGAGGACGCGCAGGGCTTCTTCACGTCCTACGCCCGCGATGGCCGCTTCGTGAGCTACTACGGCGACAATCATCCGCGCTACAACGGCAACGTCGTGAAGGCGATGGCCTCGGCGAAACACGGCTACCACCACGTGGTGGCGCTCTTCGCCGAGCATCTCGCGGCGCTCGACCCGGCGGCGCAGCCGGCGCGGGATGCCGCCTGGCACGCGCTCGTCGCACGTTTCGATCACGAGCTGCTCGCCCGCGTCGAACGCGTGGAGCGCCTCACGCCGACCATCGTCGACGTGATCGTGCGGGCGCCGGCGGCGGCGCGCTACTTCGAGCCGGGGCAGTTCTACCGCCTCCAGAACTTCGAACGCGGCAGCGCCCGCGTCACGACCGACGGCCAGGTGTCGTCGCTCGTCATGGAGGGCATCGCCCTCACCGGCGCGTGGGTCGATCGCGAGCAGGGGCTGCTGTCGCTCATCACGCTCGAGATGGGCGTGTCGAGCCGGCTGTGCAGCTACCTGCAGCCGGGCGAACCGGTGGTCGTGATGGGGCCGACCGGCGCGCCCACCGAGATCCCCGAAGGAGAGTCGGTGCTGCTGGCTGGCGGTGGCCTGGGCAACGCCGTGCTCTTCTCGATCGCCCGCGCCCTCAAGGCGCGCGGCAGCCGCGTGCTCTACTTCGCGGGCTACAAGAACGGCGCCGACCTCTTCAAGCGCGAGGAGATCGAAGCGGCGACCGATCAGGTGATCTGGGCGACCGATACGGGCGTCGACATTGCGCCCGGCCGGCCGCAGGACCGCCACTTCCGCGGGAACATCGTGCAGGCGATGGTGGCCTACGCCGAGGGACGGCTCGGCGACACCGTGGTGCCGCTGCCGTCGGTCTCGCGCATCATCGCCATCGGCTCCGACCGCATGATGCACGCGGTGCAGGGTGCCCGGCACGGCGTGCTCGCGCCGCACCTGACCCGGCACGTCGCCATCGGCAGCATCAACTCGCCGATGCAGTGCATGATGAAGGAAGTGTGCGCGCAGTGCCTGCAGCGGCACGTCGATCCGGTGACCGGCCGCGAGGAATTCGTGTTCTCCTGCTACAACCAGGACCAGGAACTCGACCGCGTGGACTTCGCCAACCTGCGGGCGCGCCTCAAGCAGAACAGCGTGCAGGAGCGCATCGCCGACCTCTGGCTGGCGCACGTGCTGGCACGCGCGCCGCAGCCGCTCGCGCACGTGTGATCCGCCTACTGCGTGCCTGACGGCTCGCAGTAGACTGGGCGGGTGCTGACCCCCGGCCACGTCATCGACGGCCGCTACGAGATCCTCGGCCCGCTCGGCGCCGGCGGGATGGGGCAGATCTACAAGGCCCGCCGCGTCACGCTCGGCGACGAGGTGGCGCTCAAGGTGCTGCTCGCGCCCGACGCCGACCGCGAGGCGCGTGAGCGGTTCCTGCGCGAGAGCCGCGCCTCGGCCCAGCTGCGCCATCCGCACATCGTCTCGATCCTCGACTTCGACATGGACGCGGAGGGCCGGCCGTTCCTCGTCATGGAACTCCTGAGCGGCCCGAGCCTGCGCGACGAGATCGACCTCGGCGGCGCCCTCGGCCCGGCGCGCGCGGCCGAGGTGCTGCGCGTCGTCGGCAGCGCGGTGCAGCTCGCCCATGACCACGGGATCACGCATCGCGATCTGAAGCCGGCCAATATCGTCTCGCACCGCTATGGCTCGGGCGACCGCGTCTACAAGGTGATCGACTTCGGGCTGGCGTCGCTCGCGACGGCTCCCGATGTCACGCGGCTCACGCTGCCGTTCACGTTTCTCGGCACCATCGCCTACTCGCCCCCCGAGCAGCTCGCGGGTGAGACGGTGAGTCCGGCCTCGGACCAGTACTCGCTCGCGGTGGTGGCCTACGAGATGCTCACCGGGAGGCGGCCGTTCGAGGCGCCCGAGCCGATGGTCCTGGCCCAGCAGGTGATGACCGGCGCCACCTCGCCGCCCTCGTCGGTGCGGCCGGGGCTGCCGCCGGGCGTCGATGCGGTCATCGCGCGCGGCATGACGCGGGTGCCGGCCGAACGCTGGCCGAGCGTCTCGGCGTTCGTCGACGCGCTGCTCGACGCGCTCGATGCGGCGCGCGCGGCCGACGAGGCCGGCGGCACGCTCGACGGCGACGGGCTGCTCTCGCGCTACGACCTCGGCGACGTCCTCGGCCCGGGACGCCTGGGCAGCATCGTCAGGCGGGGCACACATCGCGCGCTGTCGATTCCCGTCGCCATCCGCCACCTGAAGCGCGACGGGCAGACGCAGTGGGACGCGCTGCGCGCGCGCTTCCTGCAGGAGGCGCGCACGCTCCAGGTGCGGCATCCGCACCTGCTGAACGTGCGCGACTACGGCGAGGATGCCAGCGGCGTCTTCGTCGTCACCGATCTGGTGGATGGACCGAGCCTGAGGGCGGTGCTCGCCGGTGGCGCGCTCGACTGGCCGCGGGCGCGGCGGATGATCCTGCAGATGACCGACGCGGCCGGCGCGCTGCACCGCCACGGCGGCCTGCTGAGCGGCGTGAATCCCGACACGATCCGCGTCACCGGCGAGGCCGGCGCCGACCATCTGGTGCTCACGAGCGGCGGCATCCGCGCGCTCACCGACGTGCTGGCGACCATGCGCGAAACCGAACTGCGCGGCGTCGAGTCGAGCGAGCTCGAACTGCCGTATCTCGCGCCGGAAGTGCTCACGGGACGTCCGCCCGATGCGCGCGCCGACCTCTTCACGATTGGCGTCGTCGCCTATCAGCTCGTGAGCGGACGCCTCCCGTTCCAGGCGCCCACGCTGCCCGAGCTCATCGGCACGATGTTCATGGGCGCGCCGCCGGTAATTGTCGCCGCCGGTGTGCCGGCCGCGGCCGCCAGCGCCATCGTGCGCAGCCTGGCCGCTGATCCGGCCGCGCGGGGCGCACTCGCCGAACTGCAGACCACCGTGCGTCAGGCCACGCCGTGACGATGCCCCTGTCCCCAATGGCACGGATCCTGCGCAGATCGCGTGCCAATCGGGACAGGGGCGTTACATTTCGAGGGCGGCCACCGCGGCGCCGAGCAGAGCGGCGCGGTCGTTGAGAATGACGTGCACCGGCATGGCCGCGAGCAGCGGCGTCATCGGCGCCTTGTCGAGGAACGGGCCGAGGAACCGGCGCGCGAGCAGCGGCAGGATTTTCGGCGCGATGCCGCCGCCCACGTAGACGCCGGCCGTCGCCACGGCGCGCAGCGCCAGATTCCCGGCCTCGGCGCCGTAGGCGTCCACGAAGAGGTCCATCACCGCCGCGCAGTGTGCGCACGCACTGGCCGCGGCCGCCTGCGACACGCGCGCCACGCCGTCGCGCTCGGCGAAGCGTCCGGCCACGGCGCAGTGGTCCGCGCCGTGGACGTGTGCCGCGATGTGCACGAGGCCGATGCCCGAGACGACGCGTTCGATGTCGACCCGGCCGACCTCGGCGCGGATCGTCTGCACGAGCGCCAGTTCCGCGTCGGTGCGGGCCGCGAAGTCCGAGTGGCCGGCTTCCGAGGGCACCGGCAGCAGACGCTCGCCGACGCGATGCAGGATGGCCTCGCCGAGGCCCGTGCCGGCGGCGATGAGCGCGGCGTTTCCGGCCGGATTCGCCGTGCCGGCCTGCAGGGTGTGCAGCTCGTCGGCGGCCAGCACCGGCACCGCCCACGCCATCGCCTCGAGATCGTTCAGGAGTCTCAGGCGCGTGACGCCGGTGGCCGCGACCATCTCGTCGTGCCGCACGCGCCACGGCACGTTGGTCATCGTGACCTCGCCGTCGACGATCGGACCGGCGATGCCGAGCGAGACATGCGTCACCCGCGGATCGCGCACGCCGAATGCCGCCTCGAGCAGCGACGGCAGGCTCGTGAAGTCGAGTGTGCGCAGCACGCGCACATCGATGAGCGCCGGCCGCGGCCGCGCCGGGGCGAAACGTCCCACGAGCGTCTTCGAGCCGCCGACGTCGGCCGCGAGAATCATCGCAATATTGTACGCGCGGGCGCGATCATGCGTTGACACGGTGCCATCACATTCGCCATCTTGGTGTGTCGATGTCCGCCGAGCCCACTGACACTCTCGCACCGCCGCCGGCGGCGATCTCGTCACCCGGGCCGCGCGACGTGCTGGGCATGTATCCGGCGCTCCGCGAAGACCACGTCCGTTATCTGCAGAAGTGGGGCTTCATCACGCCGGGGCAGCGGGGCGGCGGCACGCAGTTCTCGTTCGCCGACCTGAGCCTGCTGCGCCAGATCCACAGCGAACTGCAGCGGGGCATCGCCTTCCGCGCCGCGCTGCGCGACCTGCAGGCCGAACGGCAGGGTCAGCTCGCCTTCGACTTCCGCCTCGACGCCGAACCGGCGCGGATCATCGCGCTCACGAAGAAGCAGCCGCCGGTGGCGGCGGCGAAGTCGTCGATTGCGGATGTCACGCTCGATGGCACGCGGGCCCTCACGGCGGCCGAGCAGCAGTTCCTCGAGGGCTCGCTGCTCGACGACGGCACGCCCGAGCGGCAGCAGGAGGCGGCGCGCGCCTACCGAAGGGCGCTGCACGACGACCCGAACCTCGTCGCCGCGATCATCAACCTGGCCAACATCCGCTACGCCTGCGACGAGCTGCCGGAAGCGCAGGCGCTCTACGAACGCGCGCTGCGGCTCGACGACAGCTTCTTCGAGGCGCACTTCAACCTCGGCAACATCCACCACGACCTGGGGCGTCACGCCGACGCGGTCGAGTACTACCGGCGCGCGCTCTCGCTGAACGGCCAGTACGCCGAGGGTCACTTCTACCTGGCGGTCACACTCGAGAAGCTCGGCCGCTCGGCCGAAGCGCGGCAGCACTGGCGGGCGTACCAGTTCCTCGCGCCCGATGGCGAGTGGGTGGATCTGGCGAAGGAATTCGGCGACGATCCGCCGCCCACGCTGCCGCCGGCGCGCTGAGCCGCGCCGCCCGTGCCCTCAGTCGTTCCAGCGCGGGTACGACGACGAAGGCGGGGCCGGCGGCCGCGCCTTCGGGGCGCGCTTCACCTTGTAGTACTCGCAGTCGACACACCACGAGTCGGGGTTGAACCCGGTCGTGCCCGCCATCGGCAGCACGTCGCGATGCCCGCAGCACGCCGGCGCATCGCCCTCGGCGGCCCGCTGCCACCGGCACGTGTTGAAGCGCGTCTGCCCCTGCGACAGCGCCGCCGCCTCGCCGCCGGGCGCGGCAGTGACGGGCGGATCGCTAGGCGAGTTCGAGTCCAAGCGCGGTCTCCATGGCTTTCCATTCGCGCCGCTGATCCGGCGCGACGAGTGTGAGCGCGCGGCCGCTCGAGCCGGCGCGGCCCGTGCGTCCGACACGGTGCACGTAACTTTCCTTGGTGTCGGGCACTTCGAAGTTCACGACCACCGCGATGCCGTCGATGTCGAGGCCGCGGGCGGCGATGTCGGTGGCGACGAGCACGGGATGGAGCCCCGAGCGGAAGCCTTCGACGGCGCGCTGGCGGTCGATCTGCGTGCGGTCGGCATGCAGGGCCGCGGCGCGCACGCCCTTGGCCTGCAGCGAGCGCGCCACCTTGTCGGCGCCGATCTTCGTGCGCACGAACACCAGCACCGGGCCATCGGCCTCGCCGCGGATGAAGCGGGCGAGGCGGTCGATCTTGTCGCGCGTCTCCACTTCCTCCATCGCGTGGGTGATGGTGCGGGCGGCGCCGGTGCGGCGGCCGATCTGGACGTAGCGCGCGCTGCGCTGCATCTCCTTGGCCAGCTTCACGATCTCGTTCGGCATGGTGGCCGAGAAGAGCAGCGTCTGGCGATCCTTCGGCAGCGCGCCGAGAATGCGCTGGACGTCCGGCCAGAAGCCCATGTCGAGCATCCGGTCGGCTTCGTCGAGCACGAGCGTCTGCACGCGCGTGAAGTCCACCGAGTCGTGCCGCATGTGATCCATGAGGCGGCCCGGCGTCGCCACGACGATGTCCACGCCGGCCTTGAGCGCGCGTTCCTGCGGCCCCATTTCGACACCGCCGTAGACCGGCACGCTCGAACACGGCGTGTGGTAGGTCAGGCCGACGATCGTGTCTTCGATCTGCGAGGCGAGCTCACGCGTGGGCGCGAGGATGAGGGCGCGCGTGTAGGGCTCGCGCTGGGCGTCGCCGTAGGGCGGCTGCTCGGTGAGCAGGCGCTGCAGGATGGGCACCACGAAGCCGAGCGTCTTGCCGGTGCCGGTCTCGGCGCAGGCCACCACGTCGCGGCCCTCGAGGGCCATCGGGATGACGGCCGTCTGCACGGGGCGCGTGTCTTCGTAGCCCATGTCGGCGCAGCCGGCCATGAGGCGCGAGTCGAGCCCGAGGTTCTTGAACGTGGTGGGCGGCAGGTCGTCGCCGAGTTCCCACGGAATGTCCGAGGCGATCTCGGGCGCGGGCGCGCCGACCGGTGCGGAGGAGCTGCGGCGGCGGCCACGAGCGGCGCCACCGCGGCGACGGTGAGGAGGAGGAGAGGAGTTCGCGGACGTCAAGGCGGCCCTGGCTACCGGGCGCGGAACGTGATGATCCCGCGGACGGGATCGTACGGCGACACGCCGACGGTGACACGGTCGCCGGGGACGACCTTGATGCGGAACCGCCGCATGCGGCCGCTGAGCTGTGCCAGCACTTCGTGGCCGGACTCGGTCTGCACCCGGTACAGGCCGCCGCTGTGAACCGCCACGACGGTGCCTTGCATGTCGATCAGATCGTCTTTGCTCAAGTGGACTCCAACCAAGAAGTGTGCCACATCATGTCACATGGCGTCCAGCACGTCTGCCGCCTTATCGCGGCCGGTGCTCCCGGGGCGTCCGCCCCGTGCACTATGATCGCATCATCCGACCCCCGATGCCGTCGCTGCCGCCCGCTCTCGCCGTAGGAGCCCAGTACGACAGCCTGCTCCAGTCGGCCCTGACGCAGTTCTTCGAGCGGGCCACGCTCGAGACCGAGGCCGTGCCCTCGCCGTCCTCCGACGGACGCCTGGCCATCGAGCCCACCGGCGACCCGGCCGCCCTGTCGGTGCGGTGGTTCGGCACCCGCTACACCCTGCGCGTGCCGCCGTCGCGGCCCTTCACGCCCCACGAAGTGCGGTTCGCCCGGGCCATCGGCGCCGTGCTTTCGGCCCGCTACCGGGCCATCCTGAGCCCCCAGCTCATGGTCGAGCGGGAGGATCTCTTCCGCGGCGAGATCGAGGACCGCTACATCGGCGCCTTCTTCGACCGCACGCCCTACCAGCTCCAGGCGGGGGGGGCCGTGGCCGCGGACCGCGTCGCGCTGGCCATCGAGATGATGCGCGTGGCGGCGCTCTCGACCTACGAGAACCAGCCCATTTCGACCGGCGTGCTGCTGCTCGGCACCGACGAAGACCCGGTGGGCCACTACCCGGCGGCCGAACGCGACGCCCTGCATTACACGGGCGCGCTCGCCTCGATCAAGAGCTTCTATCGCCTGGCCGACGGGCTGCGCACCGTGTTCCTGGTGAACCGCGCCGGGCGCCTGCTCGACATCGTGGACATCAACCGCTGGGCCGGAGCGGCCGGACCCGCCGCCGTGCTCGACGTGCCGTGCGCACAGACCTACGGCGGTCACGCCCGGGCCACGGTGGCCGGACCGCATGTGTGCGTCGTGCTCAACCCGCGGCGCGAGATCAAGGTCTTCGCCGACGGCGCCCAGGTGTTCAGCTTCAGCCACGCCGACTGGCGGCTCCTCGATCAGAACTCGAAGTACGCCCTGTGGCAGTCGGCGGTGGGCAACGCCGCGCTCGCCGAGCGCATGTTCCGCACGGCGCTCGACCTCTCGGATGCCCGGCAGGGCGCGCTCTTCGTCGTGCTGCGCCGGCCGATCGAGTCGCTGGCCCAGCTCGTGGCCGCTGCCGACCGGCTCGACATGGAACTCGTCGGCCCCGCCACGGCCCCCGGGGCGCCGTCGCGGCGCGACCTGCTGCACCTGCTCGCCGGCCGCACCCTCACCGAACTCGATCCGAGCGTGCTCGCCGCGCTCGCCACGCTCGACGGCGCCACCGTGACCGACGCCGAGGGCGCGCTGCTCGCGGTGGGCGCCATCCTCAGGCACCCGCTCACGAGCGAACACGCCAAGTCGGACGGCCTGGCCGAGGGCGCGCGCACCACCGCCGCCATCGCCGCCAGCCGGTTCGGGCCGGTGCTGAAGGTCAGCGAAGACGGGCTCATCACGTGCTACGACGGCGGGCGGATCTGGGATCTCTGACCCGTTCGCGTTGGCGCTGGCGCGAAACGACTCCGGACGAGTAAGATCGCGCCCTCCCCTGACGGTTGCTCCATGCAGGTATTCCTCACAGGCGGTACGGGCTACATCGGCGCGGCCGTCCTCGACGCCCTGATCAAATCGGGCCACCACGTCACGGCACTCGTGCGCGATCCGGAAAAGGCGGCGCGACTCGAGGCTCGTGGCGCCACGCCGGTCATGGGCGAACTCGCCGGACCGGCCCGCTATCTGAGGCAGGCGACGGCGGCCGATGCCGTCGTGCACACGGCGTTCGAGTCGTCGCCGCGCGGTCCGGCCGCCGACAAGGCGTTCCTGGACGCGGTGCTGCCGGCCCTGGCCGGCACGGGGGCGCCGCGGGTGTTCCTGTTCACGTCGGGCGTCTGGGTGCTCGGCGAATGTCCCGAACCGGCCGATGAAGGTGCCGCGCCGGCGCCGATTCCGCTCGTCAGCTGGCGGCCGGCGCACGAACAGCAGGTGCTGGCGGCGGCCTCGGCCACCGTGCGCACGGCCGTCATCCGCCCCGGCATCGTCTACGGCGGCGCCACCGGCATCGTCTCCGACATGCTGAAGGACGCGCTCAACGGGCTCGTGCGCGTCATCGGCGAGGGCCGCAACCGCTGGCCGTCGGTGTACCACCGCGATCTCGGCGATCTCTACGCGCGGATCCTGGCGACGCCCGACGCCGCGGGGGTCTTCCACGCCACCGACGACGAAGACGAACGCGTGGGCGACATCGCCGACGCCATTGCCTCGCACGTCGATCCGCACGCCGACATCCGCCACATGCCGATTGCCGAGGCGCGGGCCAAGATGGGCCCGTACGCCGACGCGCTGGCCCTCGATCAGCTCGTACGCAGCCCCCGCGCGCGCGCCCTTGGCTGGGCGCCGACCATGCGGGGCATCACCGGCAACGCGCCACGCCTCTTCGAGGAGTTCCGGCGCGCCGCGGGACGCGGGTGATCGAGCTTTCGGTCATCGTGCCGGCGGAGGGGGAGCCCGACGCCGGTGCCGCCGTCGGGCGCGTGGCGCAGGCCGTCGCGTCTCTGGGCTGCGCGGCCGAGATTCTCTGCATCACGCCCGACACGCAGCTGTCGGGCCTGCCGGCCGGCACCGATGTGACGCTCGTGCCGCATTCCGGCCCCGGCTACGGCGCGGCCCTCGCCACCGGATTCGCGCGGGCGCGTGGCACGTGGGTGCTGACGATCGACGCCGACATCCTCGACGTGTCGCGTGTCGTGCCCGATCTGTGGGCGCGCCGCCACGACAGCGAGGTCGTCATCGGCTCGCGCTACGTCGACGGCGGCTCGGTCGAGATGCCGTGGTGGCGCCGCACCGGCAGCCGCTTGCTCAACGGCGTGTTCGGCCGCGGCCTCTCGCTCGGTGTCCGCGACATGTCGAGCGGCGTGCGGCTCTACCGCCGCGCCATCGTCGCCGCCGCCGGGCCGCTGCCAGCCGGGCTCGACGCCCTGCAGACGATCCTCGTGCGCGTCTATGCCGAGGGCTGGCGCGTCACCGAAGTGCCGTTCGTCTACCGTGCCGATCCGCGCGGCACCTCGCACGCCCGCGCCCAGCGCTTCGCGACCGACTACGCGCGCACCTTCTGGCGGCTGTGGAAGCTGCGCAACTCGATCGAATGCGCCGACTACGACGCCCGCGCCCACGACAGCGCGATTCCGCTGCAGCGCTACTGGCAGCGCGAGCGCCACCGGCACGTGACCGAACTCATCGCGGGCGAGGGCCCGGTGCTCGACGTGGGCTGCGGCTCGAGCCGCATCATCGGCGCGCTGCCGAAGGGCAGCGTGGCGGTGGACGTGCTGCTGCGCAAGCTGCGCTACGCCCGCCGCTTCGGCCGTCCGCGCGTGCACGCCTCGGGCTTCGCGCTGCCGTTCGCCGACGAGAGCTTTCCGTGCGTGCTCTGTTCGCAGGTCATCGAACACGTGCCGAAGGAGTCGCCGATTCTGTCGGAACTCGTGCGCACGCTGGCGCCCGGCGGCCGGCTCGTGCTCGGCACACCCGACTACGCCAACTGGGAATGGGTCGTCACCGAGAAGTTGTACGGCTTCTTCGCACCCGGCGCCTATGCCGATGAGCACATCGCGCACTACACGCGCGCCGAACTCATCGCCCGTTTCGAGGCGCTCGGATTCCGCCACGAAGCCACACGCTACATCCTGCGCGGCGAGCTGATCCTGGCGTTCAGGAAAGCCGGGGGGCCGGCGGCCGTCACGGCACCGCGCTGACGCTCCGCACCGCGAACGGCGCAGCTATACTGCTGCGCATGGTGTCTCGCTCACTTCGCTCGTCCGCGATCGCGGCCGGCCTCTTCGCGCTGGCGGCGTGCTCGGCGCCTGCGCCGTCACCGGCGCCGGCAGTGGCCGCCGGGCCGGCCGAGGCGGAAATCACCGCCGATCGCATCGCCGCCCACGTGCGCATGCTCTCGCACGATCACTTCGAGGGCCGCGCTCCGGCGACCCGCGGCGGCGAGCTCGCGA
>JALHON010000053.1:12621-21589 GCA_022842985.1 Acidobacteriota bacterium
CATATCTCGCCAATCAGCTGGCCCTGCTCGGCATCGCGCCGGCCGGCGACAACGGCACGTATTTCCAGGACGTGCCGATCGTGGAGGCGACGGTCGATCGCACGTTTTCGCTGAGCGTACCCGGGCGCACGTTCAAGTACCTCGATGACGTCGTCGCCTTCTCGGGCGTCGAAGATCCGAAGGTCGCCGTGACGGGCGAGGTCGTGTTCGTGGGCCACGGCATCGTGGCTCCCGAACTCACCTGGAACGACTACGCCGGCGTGGACGTGAAGGGCAAGTGGGTGCTCATCATGGTCAACGATCCGCCGGCGCCGGCCAGCGAGCCGGCGCTCTTCGGCGGCACGGCGCTGACCTACTACGGCCGCTGGACCTACAAGTTCGAGGAAGCGGCGCGGCAGGGCGCGGCGGGCGCGCTGCTCATCCACACCGATGAGTCCGCCACGTATCCGTGGCAGGTCGTGCAGTCGTCGTGGACCGGCACGCAGTACTCGCTGCCGCCGGCGCCGGGCGCCCCGGCCCTCGGCGTGAAGGCGTGGATCTCGAACGGCGCGGCGGGCGACCTCGTCAAGCGGGCCGGCCAGGATCTGGACGCGCTGCGCGCGAAGGCCTCGGCCCGCGGCTTCGCGCCGGTGCCGCTCGGCATCACCGCCACCGCCTCGCTCACTCAGACGTCCGCGCGCAGGGTCTCGCCCAACGTCATCGGCGTGCTCGCGGGCGCGAACACGAACGAAGCCGTGGCCATCACCGCCCACTGGGACCACTTCGGTGTGCGGGCCCCGCAGCCGGGCGAGGCGCCGGATGCCGACCGCATCCACAACGGCGCCTACGACAACGCGTCGGGCTGCGCGGCGGTGCTGACGATGGCGCAGGCGCTGACGCGCGCCGGCGCGCCGCCGGCCCGCTCGATCTACTTCGTGTTCACGACGGCGGAGGAATCCGGCCTGCTCGGCAGCGAGTACTTCGCGTCGCATCCGCCGCTGCCGATGGACCGCATCGCCGCCAACATCAACGTCGACGGCGCCAACTACCTCGGACGCACGAAGGACATCGTGATGCTCGGCTCCGATCGGTCGTCGCTCGGCACGATGTTCGCGGAGCTGGCGAAGGCGCGCGGTCGCGTCGTCGGCGAAGACACCCATCCGGAACGCGGCTACTTCTTCCGCTCCGACCATTTCCCGTTCGCGAAGGCCGGCGTGCCGGCGCTGTCGCTGAGCGAGCCGAAGCAGTTCGAAGGTCCGAACGCGGCGGCGCTGCTCGCGCGGCAGGAGGCCTACAACGGCAAGGATTACCATCAGCCGTCGGACGAGTACGACCCGGCGTGGGACTTCAGCGGGGCCGCCGAGGACATGAAGCTGCTGACGGCGCTCGCCTGGCAGGTGGCCGCGGCGCCGGCGATGCCGGCCTACAACGACGGCGACCAGTTCGCGCAGGTGCGGAAGAAGTGATGTCCGCCCCGGCCCTTGTCACCCTCGAGGATCTGCGCGCGGCGGCCGAGCGTGTGCGCGGCGCCGCCGTGCGCACGCCGGTGCTGGCGATGCCATGGCCGGCGGCGACGCCGGCGCACGCGTTCCACATCAAGTGCGAGAACCTGCAGCCGATGGGCGCCTTCAAGGTGCGCGGCGCCTTCAACATGCTGGCGCAGCTGCCGGCCGATGCCCGCGCCCGCGGCGTCATCACCTACTCATCGGGCAATCACGGCCAGGGCGTGGCGATGGCCGCGAGTGCGATGGGCGTGCCGGCCGTGATCGTGATGCCGACGACCGCGCCGGCCGTGAAGGTGGAGGGCGTGCGCAGCTATGGCGCCGAGGTCATCTTCGCGGGCACGACGTCCATCGAGCGGCAGTCGCGGGCCGAAGCCGAAGCGGCGGCGCGCGGACTCTCGATCATCCCGCCGTTCGATCATCCGATGGTCATCGCCGGGCAGGGCACCGTGGGGCTCGAGCTGCTCGAGCAGATCCCCGACCTCGGCACCGTGTTCGTGCCGATGGGCGGCGGCGGACTCATCGCCGGTGTCTCGGCGGCCATCAAGCTCTCGCGGCCCGAGGTGCGCGTCGTCGGCGTCGAGCCCGTGGGCGCGATGAAGATGCGCGCCGCCCGCGATGCCGGGCATCCGGTGACGCTCGAGAAGACAGCGAGCATCGGTGACGGCATCATGAACATGCGGGCCGGCGACATCACCTTCGCGCACGTCCAGCAGTTCGTGGACGACCTCGTGGCGGTGCCCGACGACGCGATGGCGCAGGCCGTGAAGTGGCTGTTCCGCCAGGCGCGGATCGTGGCCGAACCGAGCGGCGCCGCGCCGACAGCGGCGGTGATGCTGGGGCTGGGCGCGCCGGTGGGCACCGTGGCGGCCATCGTGAGCGGCGGCAACGTGCAGCCGGATCACTTCGCGAAGTACATCACGAGCTAGGGACTAGGGGCTGGGGGCTGGGGGCTGGGGCACAGTGCACCCGGCCTTCGGCCGGGCGCACACATGAACAGACAGGCGCTCACGGTCGGCGTCATCTCTGACACGCACGGGCTGTTGCGGCCGGAGGCGCTCGATGCGCTTCGAGGCGTGGACCAGATCCTGCACGCCGGCGACGTCGGCACCCCCGACATCCTCACGGCCCTGAAGGCCGTCGCGCCGACGACGGCCGTGCGCGGCAACGTCGATCACGGGGTGTGGGCGACGGCGCTCCCGATGACGGAGGTCGTGCGCCTCGGCACCCTCGACGTCTTCATGCTCCACGATCTGGGCGCGCTGGACCTGGATCCCGTGGCCGCGGGTTTCGCCGCCGTCATCACCGGCCACTCGCACCAGCCGAAGGCGGAGTGGACGCGCGGCGTGCTCTACCTGAATCCCGGCAGCGCCGGCCCTCGCCGCTTCACGCTGCCCGTCACGCTCTCGATCCTGCGCATCACGGGCGGCACGATCGAGCATCAGCGCATCGACCTGCTCGGCTGACACACCGAGCCACCAGATCGCGAGATCGCCCGATCTCGCAGATCACCAGATCACGCGATCACCCGATCACGAGATCTCGAGCCTCTGCCACCGCCTCGTCCACTGTCGTCACCGCGCCATCGAGCTGCTTCTCGTAAACGGCGCGCAGAATCTCGCCCATGCGCGGCCCGGGTGTGACGCCGAGCGCGATGAGGTGGCGGCCGAGCAGCAGGGGCGCCGGCGGCGCGTGTTCCACGCCGAGCGCGCGGGCCCGGTCGAGGAACCAGTCCATTGCCGAGCAGTCGAAGGTGCCGGTGCGGCCGTGGCAGTCGGCGCGGCCGAAGCGCACGAGCAGCTCGAGATCCACGCGCTGCGCCAGCCGCCGGAAGGCGCCGTCGCGCACCGTGTCCTTCGCCTTGAAGAACGCGCTCGGCCGCAGGTGTTCCGCCGTGATGGCCAGTACCTGCGTGCGTACGTCGTAGCCGTCGATGCTGTTGATGTTCAGGCGGTCGAGGATGCGTGTGGCCGGCGCGACGCCCGCGGCTTCGTGGCCGGGTGAGCGCCAGCGGCCGTCGATTATCGCCGTAGTGGCCGGCTTGCCGAGATCGTGGCACACGGCGCCGAGCATGATCGTGGCGAGACGCGCGCGATCGAGGTCCGCGTTCCGTCGCCGCGCTTCGTCGATGACCATGAGCGTGTGCGTCCAGACGTCACCTTCCGGATGCCACTCGGCATCCTGCGGGCAGTCGTAGAGCGGCACCATCTCGGGCAGCAGCTGTTCGACGACGCCGAGCGCGCGGGCGAGCGCGAAGCCGATCGAGGGCCGTTCGGCCACGAGCAGGAGCTTCTCGAACTCGCCCCAGAGACGCTCAGCCGGCAGATCGTCGAGCGGGATGGCGCGGCAGATGGCCGCCGCCTCGTCGTCGAGCGTCGCCTCGAAGCGGGCGGCGAACTGCAGCGCGCGCAGCACGCGCAGGCTGTCGTCGGCGAACGTGCGCGGATCGACGACCTTGAGGCGCCGGGCCTCGAGATCGGCGCGGCCGTGGAACGGATCGACGTAGTCGTCGGTCAGCGGATCCCACGAGATGGCGTTCATCGTGAAGTCGCGGCGGCGGGCCGCGTCCGCGAACGACATGTGCGGGTCGCCCTGCACCGTGAAGGCGGTGTGCCCGCGTCCGCTCTTCGACTCGCGCCGCGGCAGGGCGACGTCGATCGGGCCGAGCTTGTAGACAGGGAAGGCGCGGCCCACCGGCTCGACGCGGCCGATGGCGGCGAGCATCGGCGCCAGCTCGGCTTCGGGCACGCCGAAGACTTCGAGGTCGAGGTCCTTCGACGGCCGCCCGAGCAGCCGATCGCGCACGAAGCCGCCGACGACAAGCGCCCGGCCACCGCGGGCCCGGGCAGCCTGCGCCACGGCGAGGGCGAGGTCGAAGGGCGCGGCGGCAGTCGTCACGCCGTCCATCGTACTCGCAGGATCTGCCACTTGTCTGGCCCCGCCCGGAATGGGGACTGTCCCCATTACAATTCGTGACGCATGGATACCGTGACGCGTCTGCTGCACGACCTGGTCGCCATCGACTCGGTGAATCCCACGCTCGTGCCGGGCGCGGCGGGCGAGGCGGCAATCGCGCGGCGGCTCGTGCAGGAGTTCGAGGCGATGGGCCTGGCCGTGGAGGTGCAGGACGTGGCGCCCGGACGGCCGAACGTCGTCGCCACGCTCGCCGGCCGCGCGCCCGGGCCGTCGCTCATGCTCTGCGGGCACATCGACACGGTCGGCGTGAGCGGCATGGCCGCGCCGTTCAGCGCCGAGGTGCGCGATGGGCGGATGTACGGCCGCGGCACGCAGGACATGAAGAGCGGCGTTGCCTCGATGATCGATGCGGTCCGCGTCATCGCCGAAGGCGGCGGGCTGGCCGCGGGTCAGGTCGTGGTGGCGTGTGTCGTGGATGAGGAACACTCGAGCATCGGCGCCGACGCGCTCGTGACGCGCTGGCGGGCCGATGCCGGCATCGTCACCGAACCCACGGACCTCGACGTGGCCGTCTGCCACAAGGGCTTCGCATGGAGTGAAATCGTCACGACGGGGAAGGCCGCCCATGGCAGCCGTCCGGCCGACGGCGTCGATGCCATCGTGCACATGGGCCGCGTGCTCGTCGCGCTCGGCGCGCTCGACCAGCGTCTGCAGGCCGGCGCCCGCCACGCGCGGCTCGGCACCGCCTCGCTGCATGCCTCGATCATCAGCGGTGGCCGCGAGCTGAGCAGCTATCCCGACCACTGCGCGCTGCAGGTCGAGCGGCGCACCATTCCCGGCGAGGCCGAGACGGTGCTCGCCTCCGAGGTCGACGCCATCCTCGCGCAGCTCGCCGCAGCCGACCCGGCCTTCGCTGCCACGGCGACGTCGATGTTCGCCCGGCCGCCGTACGAAATCGACGCCGCGCATCCGCTGCCGGCGCTGCTCGGCGCTTCCGCACGCGCCGCGGGCTGCCGCGCGGAGACCATCGGCATGAGCTTCTGGACGGACGCCGCGGTGCTCGGCGGCGCCGGGATTCCGACGGTGCTCTTCGGGCCCGCGGGCGCCGGCCTGCACAGCACCGACGAGTGGGTGGATCTGGCGAGCGTGCGCCAGTGCCGCGACGCGCTGGCCTCGACGATCCGCGCCTGGTGCCGCTAGTCGCCGCCGGTGTGGCGGTCGCGCAGGATGCCGCGCAGCACGAAGGCCACGTTGGCCGGCCGCTCGCCCAGCCGCCGCATGAAGTACGGGAACCACTGCCTGCCGAACGGCACGTAGACGCGCACCTTGTAGCCGTCGGCCATGAGCCGTGTCTGCAGGTCGCGACGGATGCCGTAGAGCATCTGGAACTCGAAACGGTCGCGGCCGATGCCCTGCGCGGCGGCGTACGCCTTCACCGCATCGATCATCAGCGGGTCGTGGGTCGCGATGGCGGGGTAGGGGTTGTGCGCGAGCAGCGTCTCGGCAAGCTGCACGAAGGCGGCGTTGACGTCCTCCAGGCGCTGATGCGCGACGGTGTCGGGTTCGCGATACGCGCCCTTCACGAGGCGCACGCGGGCGCCAAGGCGGTTCAGGCGATCGACGTCGCCCGGGCTGCGCCGCAGGCACGACTGGATGACCGTGCCGACGCCGGTGTAGCCGAGGCCCCACACCGTCTCGAGGATCTCGAGCGTGGCGTCGGTATACGGCGAGTTCTCCATGTCGATGCGCACGAAGAACCCGTGCGGCGCCGCCGCTTCGAGTACGCGCCGCAGGTTGTCCACGGCGGTGGCGCGGTCGACGTCGAGCCCGAGCTGGGTGAGCTTCAGCGACAGGTTCCGTTCGACGCCCGCCTCCACCACCGCGTCGATGAGGCGCACGTAGTCGCGCGCCGCCTGCGCGGCCAGCTCCACCGTGGCGACACTCTCGCCGAGGTAGTCGAGCGACACGCCGAAGCCGCGCGCGCCGAGCGTGCGGGCGGCGGCGAGGGCCTCCTCCGTGGTTTCGCCGGCGATGAAGCGCCGGGCGAAGCCGTAGCCGGGCGCCATGCCGTAGCGCGAGGCCACGCGGCGCAGCAGGTCGATGCGCGCCAGCGTGTGGAAGAGCGCCTTCGACGTGGCGGCGATCATCAGGACGTGGCAGCCACGGCCGCCGGCAGCAGATGTTCGATGGCCCGCGCGTAGTACCGGAGGAGGTTGCGCTCGCGCACACGGAAGCGTCCGTCGTCACGGGCGATGATGCCCCGCGCTTCGAGCGGTTCGGCCGCAGCGGCGATGACGGCCGCGGCCGACGTGACGTCGAGATTGGCGCCTCCGGCCTGCAGGGTGTCGAGCAGGCCGGCGATGCGATCCTCCAGCTCCCCGTCCGACATCGACGGGCCGAGGGCCGTGGCCATGAGCGCCGTCGGCAGCACCTTCACCTGCCGGCCGATGCGTTCCATCACCTGATGGCCGAGTTCCAGCACCGACGTGCGCGAGTCGGCGCTGAAGCCGTCGAGCCTGATCGGCGCGCCGAAGGTGACGAACGCACGGCTCCGGTAGCCCACCGCGTAGCGCACCATCTCGGCCACTTCACGGCTGAAGGCACGCTGTGAGCGCTTGACCTTCTGCCGCGCCAGCACGTGATCCTCGAGCACCAGGTCGTAGGCGATCGACACCGGCAGGATGACCAGGCCCGGCTGCTGCGACTGGAGGCACGCCGTCAGCAGCCCGGTCTTCGGCGCCTTGATCTCGCCGCTGTAGCTCCTGCCGCCTTCCGGATAGAAGAAGAAGTCCTGCGTGCGCAGCAGCTCGGCCACATACGCCTTGAGCGTGATGTGGTACGCCGGGTCCTTGGTGTTGCGCCGGATCGGCAGCGCTCCGACGACGTGCCGCTGGATGAGACCGAGCGGTCCGCCGAACAGATTGATGCCGGCCGCGATGACCGGCGGACGCAGTCCGGCGTCGTCGAGCGCGAGCAGCTCGAGCAGGTAGTCCATGTGGCTGCGGTGGTTCGACGCGTAGACCACGCGGTGGCCCGCCGCCACCGTCTCGCTCGCGATCGACACGTGCTCGTCGATGCGTTCGAGCTTGCGCAGGATCGGATAGAGCGGGTACTCGAGCGCCCGGTAGAGCTCGTAGCGCTGCGTCGTGCGCAGTTCGTCGAGGTAGCCTTCGACGCGGGCGCGGGCTTCCTCGCCCTGCACGCCGTGGCTGCCGGCCAGGTACTTCGCCACTTCCTCCCGTGCGAAGACCGCCTCGGCGATCGGATCGCTCATTGCGTGTCGGCCTCCATGGCGCGGCAGATCGCATCGGCGAACTCGCTCGTCGACGCCGTGCCGCCGATATCGCGCGTGCGCGTGGCGCCGGCGAGCACCGTGGTCACGCCGCGCATCACGCGGTCGGCCGCCTGGTCTTCGTTCAGGTGCCGCAGCATCAGCACGCCCGAGAGCAGCAGGGCGAGCGGGTTGGCGATGTTCTTCCCGGCGATGTCCGGCGCGCTGCCGTGCACGGCTTCGAACACGCCCACGCCATCGGCGCCGAGGTTGGCCGCCGGCACGACACCGAGGCCGCCCACCAGGCCGGCGCACAGGTCCGACACGATGTCGCCGTAGAGGTTCGGCAGCAGCAGCACGTCGAACTTCTCGGGGAACATCACGAGCTGCATGCAGGCGGCGTCGACGATCCGCTCGTCGTACTGGATCTCGGGGAAGTCCCTGGCGACGCGGCGGGCGCACTCGATGAAGAGGCCGTCGCTCAGCTTCATGATGTTCGCCTTGTGCACGGCGGTGACGCGCTTGCGCTTCTGGCGGCGCGCGTGTTCGAAGGCGAAGCGCGCGATGCGCGTGGAGGCGGCGTCGGTGATGATCTTCAGGCTCTCGACCACGCCCGGGATGACCGTGTGCTCGAGGCCGGCGTACAGGTCCTCGGTGTTCTCGCGCACGATGACGAGGTCGACGCCCTCGTAGCGCGACTTCACGTTCGGCAGGTTCCACACCGGCCGCAGGTTGGCGTAGAGCTCGAGCGCCTTGCGCAGGCCGACGTTCACGCTCGTGAAGCCCTCGCCGATGGGCGTCGTGATCGGGCCCTTGAGCGCGCACTTCGTCTTGCGGATCGAGGCCAGCAGCGGCTCGGGCAGCGTCGTGCCGTGCGCGGCCACGGCGTGGGCGCCGGCCTCGAAGGATTCCCAGGTGGCCTTCAGCCCGGCGGCCTCGAGGACCTGAACGACGGCGGCGGTGACTTCCGGCCCGATGCCGTCGCCAGGAAGGAGCGTAATCGTGTGAGTCATGCGGGTTGTGTGCCTATTCTCTCGCCTCCCACGCCGCCACGGCGATGCCCGCCAGGGCCATCGCGGTGACGATCGTGGTGGACAGACCGTGCAGGAAATCGAACCGCACCCGGCGCGCATCCGTGGCCGCGACCGAGGCCATCGGGCCGTTGATTTCGCGCCGGAGGCTTTCGGCCTCGGGCAGGACGATGTGCGCGGTGTAGGCGTTGGCCAGCAGCATGGCGCCGAGCAGCAGGGCCCGGATACCGTAACTGACGGGTTTCGGCCCGAACAGCCGCAGGACCGTC
>JALHON010000054.1 GCA_022842985.1 Acidobacteriota bacterium
GCGCTCGTGCTGTCGGCGCTGGGGCGTCCGCCGGTGCGGGCCGTCGTGGCGGCGCAGGCGGCCCGTCCGCTCGCGGTCGTGGCGCGTCAGCCGGCGTTCATCACCGCGGTGCTCGCCGGCGTGACGTCGTTCGCCGTGATGAGCTTCATCATGACGGCCACGCCCATCAGCATGCACGTCGTGGACGGCATGCCGGTGGACGACACGAAGTCGGTGATCTCGCTGCATCTCCTCGGCATGTACGTGCCGTCACTCTGGAGCGGCTGGCTCATCCGCACGCTCGGCGTGCGGCCGCTGATGGTCGCGGGCCTCGTGCTGATGGCCGTGTGCGTCGCCATCAGCGCGTTCGTCGGCCAGCACTTCATGCATTACGCCGTGGCGCTCGTGCTGCTCGGCATGGGCTGGAACTTCCTGTTCGTCGCCGGCACGACGCTGCTCACGACGAGCTACGCGCCCTCGGAGCGCTACCGCGCGCAGGGGCTCAACGACTTCGTCGTCTTCGGCACGCAGGCGCTGGCGTCGCTCGCCGCCGGACCCGCCGTGATGCGCCTCGGCTGGCCGTCGCTCAACCTCGCGAGCGTGCCGCTGCTCGTGCTGATGGCGGCCGCCGTCGTGTGGCTCGGCGTGGCCGGCCGGGCTACCGCCCCGGCAGCCGCCGCGCCTTGAACACCGGGTAGACCACGGAGCGTTCGCCCGCGCCGAGTGTGCGCAGCGCCTCGTCCATCAGGCCCCAGCCCACGAAGCCGTCGCGTGACTGCGGTTCGAGGTAGTAGAACGCGGCGTTGGCCATCGGCTGGGCCATGTCCACCACGAACGAGCCGGCGGGGAACTCCTTCGTGAGCACGGGCGAGAACGACCCGTCGAGCGTGGTCATGTCGTAGCCGGCGCGCCGCACGGGGTACATCCGATCGATCGTGAACTGTTCGCCCTGCACCTTCGCCGGCGCGGTGAGCGTGGTCACCTGGATGTTCTGCAGGCGGAGCTTGGCCGCCACAGCGCTGAGCATCGGCGGCAGGACATAGGCGCGCGGCACCGTGGCCGTGCGCGTGCCCACCGGCTTCGTCAGGTCGTCCACGCCGCGCACGAGTTCCGGTGGACCCGAGGCCGTGCCCGGCTTCGTCCCGAGCACGCTCGTGCCCGGCAGATACATCGGTTCGTTGGTGCGATAGGCCAGCAGGTCGATCGTGCCGGCCGACCGGTACTCGCCGTCGAGGAAGTTGGTGAGCGTGCCCTGTTCGGCGCCGGCCAGCACGGCCGCCACCGTGTCGTCGTCGGCCTTCTTCGCAATCGCCTGCATCTCGGCGCCATGCGTCTTCACGTAGTCGAGGAGCGCGGCGACGTAAGCGTACTGCGCGTAGATCCGGCGCTCGAAGGTGGGTTGGCCGGGCGTTTCGGTGATGATGGCGAAGCGGTTGCGCAACCCGTAGGCGTTCACGAGCATCTTCGCTTCCACCGTCCAGGCGGCGCGGTCGTGGCTCCACGCCGTGGGCGGCCAGGTGTCGGGCGTGGCGAGGGCGTGCGTGAAGACCTCGAGACCGAAGCCCGTGCGGACGGCATCGCGCACGGCGGGAAAGAGCGTGTCGGTCATGTAGTCGCGCGGCCCCGGCGCCGCCGCCGGGATGGTCGCCGTGCCGTAGGTGTTGGCGTAGCCGTGATTGACGCGGCTCATCAGGTGCCCGTCGAGGAAGAGCAGCGGATCCCACGCGTTCAGCGTGCGGATGAGGCCCTGCGACTCGACCGAGGTGAGCTTCGCGCCTTCGCGGTTCAGGTCGAGCCCCTGCGAGTTCTCGCGCACGCCCTGGATGTAGGGCGTCACGCTGCCGTAGCCGCCGTCCTGGGTCACGAACGTGTCGGTGCCGTCGACGTTGTAGACCGGCGCGATCATGACGATCACCTTGTCGAGCAGCGCCTTGCGCGAGCCGGCGCCGAGATCGCGCGCCAGCATCACGAGCGCCTCGGCCGCTTCGGGTTCGGGCGGGTGGATGTTGCCGAGCAGGAACACGATCGGCTTGCCCGAGGCCTTCGCCTGCGCCGGTGTCGTCACGCGCGGGTTGGCGAAGATCATGACCGGCGCGGCCTTCCGCAGCGGGCTCAGGAACATCGTC
Source organism: Acidobacteriota bacterium (assembly GCA_022842985.1). GTDB lineage: Bacteria > Acidobacteriota > Vicinamibacteria > Vicinamibacterales > UBA2999 > CADEFD01. Next base: position 2,106 of record JALHON010000054.1, read on the forward strand.
TCGACGTGCAGGAACTCGGTCTTGAGCTTGAGCGCCGCGATCCACTCGTGGAGCTGCAGCGTGGACGTCGTGCGCGTCCAGTTGGTGCGCTCGGGCACGGTGAGGAGGTCGGCGGGCCACTTGCCGGTCCAGCCGGCGGGCACCTCGTCGCCCCAGTAGATCTTGCGGGTCTGTGCGGTGGGATCGGATGTCATGGCGAGGAACGAGAGCAGCAGAAGGGCGAGGGTGCGGCGGAGGCCGGACATGGTGGCCACATTGTGGCCCATGTCGTGGCCGCACGGCGGCCGGCGCGCGGCCGGGCTGAGGACGGACGAGTCAGCGGGCCAGCGCGGCCGCCAGGTCCACGCCCACGACGAAGTCGCGCACCTGGCCGTCGTTCTCCATCGTCACGAAGACGTAGGCGGGGTTGTCCGCTGACGCGCCGACGGCTTCGAGCAGCTTCCGCCAGCGCACCGGGTCCGTGCTGTCGACCACCTGCGCGAAGACGGCCGTCACGGTGAGCCGCCGCCGCGCGACGCGCAGCGGGCGCCGTTCGGCGCTGTCGTCCTCGAAGACCCGCCTGGTCGAGAGCCAGATCGACCGCAGCCGGAAGAGCGGCAGATTGCAGAGCACGCGCACGTCGCCGGCCACCATCTGCGCGTCGTCGAGCGCCATGCGCGGCGGCTTGAGGCGGCCTATCAGGGTGCGTTCGGTGTAGATCGCCAGCTCCTGCGGTCCGTCCGGCGTGCCCACGAACATGCCGGGCACGAGATCGAAGTCCTGCGCGCGTGCGGCCGCCGGCTTGATGGCAAGCACCAGCACCGCGAGCAGCACGGAGCGGCGAGTCCGCCCTGACGGCGTCATGGCCGGACCGTCACCACCGGCACTTCGACCCGCGAGGGATACCGCGCCGACCGGTGGATGCGGTGCGTGGCCTTCACGAAGTCCTTCTCCTCGGCGTCGAAGATGCTCTTCGTGAACGTCTGCGGATTGCGGTCGATGATCGGGAACCAGGTGCTCTGCACCTGCACCATCACGCGGTGGCCGGCCTTGAACGTGTAGTTCTGCGTGTGCAGGCTGAAGGTGTACGGCTGCACCGTGTTGGCCGGAATGGGAGCCGGCACTTCGAAGCTCCGGCGGTAGCGGCCGCGGAAGACCTCGTTCGACACCATGAGCTGATACCCGGCCAGGCTCCAGTTCTGCGGGTAGTGTTCGGGATAGACGTCGATGAGCTTCACGACCCAGTCGGCGTCGGTGCCGGTGGTCGAGGCGAAGAGCTTCGCCACGACTTCACCGGCGATCGTCATGTCCTCCTTCAGGGGCGCGCTCTCCCAGCTCAGCACGTCGGCGCGATCGTCCACGAAACGCTGGTCTTCGACGAGCCACGTGGACCACTTCGATCCGCCGGCGAAGTAGGTGGGCTGGATGGGACGCTGGCGATAGGGCACCGGGTGCGCCGGGTCTGACACGAACGCGTCCGCACCGGTCGTGCCCGCGGCGGGAGGCGTGCCGAGAGCGAGCACTTCGTTCGCGCCGAAGTAGAGGCCCACGGTCTTCGTGGCCTTCGCCGGTGGCCACTGGTCCCACCGCCGCCACTGGTTCGTGCCGGCCTCGAAGGTGAGGGCTTCGGGGAAGTCGCGCGGGCCCTTGTCCTTGAGGAAGTGCGTGAAGAACGGCGCCTGCACCTGGTCGCGGAAGTAGGCGGCGGTGTCGCTGCCGAAGCCGATTGGGCCGAGTGCCGTGCCGTCGCGGGTCCAGCCGCCGTGGTTCCACGGGCCCACCACGAGGTAGTTCATGCGGCCGGTGTCGTGTTTCTCGAGCGCTTCGTAGATCGTGAGCGGGCCGTAGAAGTCCTCCTGGTCCCACCAGCCGGCCACGTTGAGCGTGGGCACCTTGACCGAGCGGATGTGCGGCACCATCGTCTGCCGCTTCCAGAAGCTGTCGTAGTCGGGATGCCGCACGTAGTCGTTCCACGTCGGGATGCTCTCGCGCAGGTACTTGCGATTGACGGCACTGAGCGGCCCGAGCGAGAGATACCAGTCGAACGTGTCGTAGCGGTCGAACGCGAAGTCGCGCACGTCCTTGCCCGATTCCATCATCGTGGCGTATTCGAACGCGTAGCTCAGGCGGAAGGCGCCGTTGTGATGGAAGTCGTCGCCAAGCCACATGTCGGCGGGGGAGGCCTGCGGCGAGATGGCCTTGAGCGCCGGATGCGGTTCGATGGCGCCCATGATGGTCGTCCAGCCGTCGTAGCTCACGCCGAGCATGCCGACGCGGCCGTTGTGCTGCGGCACGTTCGCGAGCAGCCATTCGATCGTGTCGTAGGTATCGGTGCCTTCGTCGAGGCTCTTCGTGTCGCCGGGCGCGCGGGCCGGGCGCTGCATCACGAACTCGCCTTCGCTCCGGAACTTCCCGCGGATGTCCTGGAACACGAAGATGTAGCCCTCGTCCGCCAGCGCCTTGTAGTAGCGGGTGAAGGAGCCGGCGGCGCCGTCGATGCCGTAGGGCGTGCGGCGGAAGACGAACGGCAGCGGCCCCGTCTGATTCTTCGGCGTGAAGATCTTCGTGAAGAGCTTCACCCCGTCGCGCATCGGGATCATCTCGTCGCGCACGGTGAACGCGGCGGCCGGATCGGGCGCCGCCGGCTGGCGGGCGGTGAGCGCCACGGCCGTGATGGCGATGGCGGCAGCGGCCAGGACGATGCGGGGGACACGGCGGAGCGCGGACGGCATCGCCGGAGTATACGACCGCCCCGGCGCCCGCGGACGCTAGCGCGCCAGCGCCGGGTAGGTAAAGAACAGCAGGTGCAGCGTGTTGAGCGCCGTGTGCGCCAGGATGGCGGCCACGATGGAGCCGGTGATGGCGTAGACGAGGCCGTAGCCGAGGCCGGCCACGGTGGCGAGGGCCACGTAAACCCAGCCGCCGCCTACGTGGGCCAGGCCGAAGAGCGCGGCGGCCGCGGCCAGCGCCGTCCACCGCGACTGCTGCGTCGGACCCAGCCACGTCTGCAGGCCGCCCTGGATGACGTGGCGGAACACCGCCTCTTCCGGTAGCGCCGTGAAGCACAACATGCTCGCGAGCCATGCCGGCCACCACACGGGCAGCTTCGGATCCCAGCGCGCGTAGCCCGCGGCCACCGTGAGCGCCATCACGACCATGGCCACGACGGCGAATCGCCACGTGACGGCCACCGCGGCACCCTTCGGCGCGCGGCGCAGCGCGCGCTCCGGAGCGTAGAGTCCGAGCAGGAAGAGGCCCAGCACGCCTTTGTCGAAGTTCAGGTACTTGGTATACGGCGCGGCGTCCGCACTGAGGCGCACGCCATCGAGCAGGCGCGGATTGTCGAAGCCGGGCACGGCGTGCAGCAGCAGGCCGGCGCTCAGCGCGAGCATGAGCGCCAGCGCGAAGCCGCGCAGGCCGCCATCCGGTGCGTGATAGCCGACGCGCGTGGCCGTGATGAGCACGAACATCGCGACGAGGCCGGGTGTCGTGACGATCCCGGCCATCTGCGCCGCGAGCAGCGCCACGGCGAACGGCAGCACCCAGAGGGAGCGCGCGTGTGGCGAGAACCAGACGCGCGGCGCCCACAGCGCCACCATCGCGGCAGCAAGCGCCACGAAGGTCGCGATGGCGGGCGCGGAGAGCGGACTCAGCACACGAGCGGACGCGCCTCGCGCGGCCTCAGCGGCCGCCGGTGCGGGCCGGCTTGCGCGCGGTGGAGGTGGTGGCCGGCGCCGGCAGGCCCGTGGGCGGTCCCACGATGGCCTGATTGACCAGCGTGCGCACGCGCGTCGTCAGATTCGTCGTGCCGGCCGGCAGCAGCTGGCTCATGAACACGACGACGAGCTGTTCGGCCGGGTCGGCCCAGTAGGTCGTGTGATACGCGCCGCTCCACGAGAACTCGCCGGCCGCGCCGTAGCGCGGCGCGCGGCCCACCTGTTCGACCACTTCGAAGCCCAGGCCCCAGCCGAGCGCGCCGTTCTGGTAGAGCGTGCCCACGTGGTTCGAGGTCATCAGCTTCACCGTCGTCGGACTCAGCAGCCGCACGCCCTCGAGTTCGCCGCCATTCAGCAGCATCTGCATGAAGCGCGCGTAGTCGTGCGCAGTGGAGAGGAGCCCGGCGCCGCCCGAGAACGCCACGCGCGGACCGGTCACGTAGGCGCCCTGGCCTGAATGCGGCAGGGTGCTCACGGCGGGCTTGCCTTCTTCGGACCGGGTGATCGTGCCGTCGGCGCCGACGGCATACACGGCCGCGAAGCGCGCGGCCTTCTCCGGCGGCAGGAAGAAGGCCGTATCCACCATCTTGAGCGGCCCGGCGATGCGCTGGCCGATGAACTCGGCGAGCGTCTGACCGCTGATGCGCTCGATGACGTTGCCGAGGATATCGGTGTTGTAGCCGTAGACCCAGCGCTCGCCCGGCTGCGCCTCGAAGGGCAGCGTGGCGAGCGTGTCGATCCACTTCGTCATCGGTTCGGCGCGATCGGCGAAATACCACTGCGTGAAGCCGGCCCGCGAGTACCAGGGCTCGAGTGCCCCGGTGCCGTACGAGATGCCGGCCGTGTGCGTGAGCAGGTCGCGGATCGTGATCGGGCGGTTCGCCGGCACCACGGCCACGCGGCCGTTCAGTGTGCCGAGCACGGTGGTCTTCGCGAATGCGGGGATGAACTTCGAGACCGGATCGGAGATCGAGAGGCGGCCCTCTTCGGCGAGCATCATGATGCCCACGCTCACGACGGCCTTGGTCATCGAGGCGATGCGGAAGATCGTGTCGGGCGCCATGGCTGCGCCGGCCTCGCGGTCGCGTGCGCCGGCCGCCTCGAGATACGCCACCTGGCCGTTGCGGACGACGAGCGTGACGGTGCCGGCCACCTGCTTCGCATCCACCGCGTCCTTCATCGCGCGCGTCAGCCGGGCGAGACGTTCGCTCGACAGGCCCACGGCTTCGGGCGATGCGGCCTTCGGCAGCGCCTGGGCGTGGAGGGGAGTCGCGGCAAGGGCGAGGGCGACGAGCGCGGCAGCCGCGCGAATGGTGAGACGCATCATGACGACAACTCCCGGCGGTCGGCGATGAAGTAGAGCGGACGCTTCATCGACTCGACGAAGCTCTTGGTGAGGTAGACACCCACAGTGCCAATGGCGAGGATGATGAGGCCGCTGAGCAGCGCCAGCACCGCCGTGGCGAGGTGGATCGCCTGCAGCGTGCGGTCGGGATCCGGTGGCACCCACAGCGTGCGGGCCAGCACCAGGGCCGCCAGGCCCGTGATGGTCGCTCCGAGCATCACCACGAGCTGCAGCGGCACTTCCGAGTAGCCGACGAGCACGTGGAACGCCATGCGCGCCGAGCGGTAGAGCGAATAGCCGCTGGCGCCGCCGGCGCGCGGCTGGTGCTGCACGTCGATGGTCGTCGTGGGCACGCCCATGATGGCCATGATGGCGTTCACGTTGCGCGTGCGCTCGCGGTACTCGCGGAACAGGGTCACCGCGCGCCGCGACAGCAGCCGGTAGTTGCCCACGCGGTGGTCGTAGCGCACCTTCACGAAGAACTGGACGAGCGCGTAGAACAGGCGGGCGAGCGTGCGCTTCAGGAACGCGTCCTGACGCCGCAGGCGTCGGGTGAGCACCATGTCGGCGCCGGTCGCGCGGGCGGCATCGAGCAGGGCCGGGAGCGCGCCCGGATCGTCCTGCAGGTCGCAGGCCATGATGGCCACGTGGTCGGCGTCCACCGCGTCGAGCCCGGCCGTGATGGCCACGTGCTCGCCGTAGTTGCGGATGAGTCGCAGCGCCGTCACCCGCGGTGCCTTCGCGAAGCCCTCGACGATCGCCCACGAACGATCGGCGCTGCCATCGTCCACGTAGACGATCTGCCAGTCGTCGGTCAGTGCCGCCAGCGCCGCGGTGAGCCGCCGGTGCAGCTCCTCCAGCGTCGATTCTCCCCGGTAGACCGGCACCACCACGCCCAGCTTTGCCACGGTGGACACTATACCTTTTGGGGGCTGGGGACTGGGGGCTGGGGCATGCAGCGTCACGCGTTCGCATCACCGCGAATTGGCGATGCACATGCCCTGCTTGTCCTTACGTCACTCGTCGCGAGACGTGTCACGCCCCAGCCCCCAGCCCCCGGGCCCAAGTAAGATCACCCCCATGGCGGCCATGCGATTCGCGGCGGCGGTGGGGGTGCTCGGCATGATGGTGGGATGCGGTGGCGGTGGAGACGCGACGGCCCCGGGACCGGCGCGCACGGTGGCGCCCTACGGCGCCTGGACGTCGCCGCTCTCGGCGGCGCGGGCCACGGCCGGGGCGCTGCGCCTCGGGCAGATCGCGGTGGACGGCGATGACGTCTACTGGCTCGAGGGCCGGGCCTCGGAAGGCGGCCGCAACGTGCTCGTGCGCGCGTCGGCGGGGGCGCCGCCGGTGGACGTCTCGCCGCGCGACTTCAACGTGCGGAGCCGCGTGCACGAGTACGGTGGCGCGGCCTACACGGTGCACCAGGGCACCATCTACGCCTCGAACTTCGCCGACCAGAAGCTCTACGCCTTCACCGCCGGCCAGGCGCCGAAGGCCCTTACGCCGGAGGGCTACTTCTACGCGCAGTGCCGGGTGGACGTGGCCAGGAAGCGGCTGCTCTGCGTGCGCGAAGACCACACGAAGGGCGACGCCCAGCCGCCGGCGGCGATCGTGGCGATCCCGCTTGGCGCCCAGGCGCCCACGGCCGGCGTCGTGCTGGCCTCGGGCGCGGACTTCTATTCCGATCCCATCCTGAGCCCCGACGGCACGCAGCTCGCCTGGCTGCAGTGGGATCACCCGAACATGCCGTGGGACGGCACGTCGCTCTATCTCGCGGACCTCGATGCCCGCGGCCTGCCGGCCAAGCCGGTCCGTATCGCCGGCGGCCCCGAAGAATCGATCTTCCAGCCCTCGTGGTCGCCCGACGGCCGCCTCTACTTCGTCTCGGATCGCAGCGGCTGGTGGAATCTCTATCGCCAGCAGGGCAGCGTGTCGGAACCCGTGCACGCGATGCAGGCGGAATTCGGCAAGCCGCAGTGGGTGTTCGGCATGACCACCTACGCGTTCCAGTCGGACAACCGCCTCGTCGTGACGTGGACCGAGCAGGGCCGCTGGCGCATGGGGCTGCTCAACCTGGAACCACGCCGGCTCGAGCGGCTCGACCTGGCGCTCGACCCGCTCGAGGCGCTGGTCTCGACGTCGCGCGCGGCGTATTTCGTCGGCGGCTCACCCACGGAGGGGCCGGCCGTCGCGCGCGTGAGTTACGGCGGCGTCGAGGTCGAGATCCTGCGCCGCTCGCGCGAAGACACGCTCGAGCCGGCGTACGTATCGGCGCCGGAAGCCGTCACCTTCGACAGCTCCGGGCAGGAGACGCACGCGTTCTACTATCCGCCCACGAATCCGGGCTTCGAAGCGCCGGCCGGCACCGCGCCGCCGCTCCTCGTGCTGAGCCACGGCGGACCCACCGGCGCCACCGATCCCGTGTTCGATCCCGAGGTGCAGTTCTGGACCACGCGCGGGTTCGCGGTGATCGACGTGAACTACGGCGGCAGCACCGGCTACGGACGCGCCTACCGCAAGCGCCTGAACGGCCAGTGGGGCATCGTGGACGTGCGCGACGCCGTCAACGCGGCGAAACACCTCGTGGCGGCGGGCAAGGCCGATCCGGCGCGCCTCATCACCCGCGGCGGCAGCGCCGGCGGCTACACGACGCTCGCCGCGCTGACCTTCCACGACACGTTCAAGGCCGGCGCGAGCTACTACGGCATCAGCGATCTCGAAGTGCTGGCGAAGGACACGCACAAGTTCGAGTCGCGCTACATGGACTCGCTCGTCGGGCCGTATCCGGCGATGCAGGCGACCTACCGCGAGCGTTCACCCATCCACTTCGTGGACAAGCTGAACTGCGCGCTCATCCTGCTGCAGGGGCTCGAAGACAAGGTCGTGCCGCCGAGCCAGTCGCAGATGATGGCCGACGCGGTGCGCAAGAAGGGCCTGCCGGTGGCCTACGTCACCTTCGAGGGCGAGCAGCACGGCTTCCGCAAGGCGGAGAACATCGTGCGCGCGCTCGAGTCCGAGCTGTACTTCTACGGCAAGGTGTTCGGCTTCACGCCCGCCGACACGCTCGCGGCCGTGAGTATCGACAACCTCAGGGACTAGGGACGCTCTAGAACTTGAGTGTGACCCCGACGGTCGCCCGCCAGAAGTCGAACGTCGGCAGCGGCAGATCGCCGAGGCCGCGGATGTTCTCCCACGACAGATCACCGGTCTGGAAGCGGCGGACGTCGGCGCGCAGGCCAAAGGTCTCCGACGGGAACAGGTAGACGCCGCCGCCCACGTTCCACGCCACGTCCTGCGCGCTGGCGCTCACGACGTTGCCGAGGAACGGCACGTTGACCGAGCCGGTGACCTTGGCGATGCCGATGCCGGCCGATGCGTACGGCTGCACCGGCCCCACGGGCGTGCGCAGCACCACGTTGCCCATGTAGGTCGTGACGTTGGCTTCCACGTCGATATTCGCGACGTTGATGTTGTCGAGGCCGCCGAGGGCGATGCGCGCGGCGTCGAACTCGATGCCGAGGAGCCCGCCGAAGGTCACGGCGGCGCCGAAGGTGCCCTTGTTGGTCTCGTTGATGCGCGTGGCGCCGCCGAACACCGTGCCGCGGAGGTCGGCGGCGGCGGGGGCCGGTGCGAGCACCGCGGCGAGGGTGGCCGCGACGAGGGCGGTGCGGATGAGGTGGGGCGTGATGTGTCGCATGATGTCTACTCTAGCCCACGCTCGCGCACGGGCGGATGCGGTCACCGGGCCTGGGCGCGGTCGCGGGTCGTGACCATCGTGGTCGCCAGGGCCTGACGCGAGGCCTCGCGGACGCGGCGTCGCGCCACGCGGCCGAGCAGCCCGCTGATGCCATCGAGACGCGCCAGGCTCACGGTGACGAGGATGTGCGCGTCGCCCGGCTGTGACGGGTCGTCGATGAGCGCCCGCACGTCGAGGGCGCTGTTGAAGTAGTGGTTGGCGTAGAGCAGCCGCGTGGCCATCACGTGGCGCAGGTCGGAGGCGGCGTCGGGCCGCAGGAGCACGACGTGGTGGACGCGGAACACCGGCTTCAGGCCGAGGTCCGACACCGACCAGTAGAAGCCCTCGTCGCCGCCGGGCGGGCGCGCGACCGGGTATTGCAGCAGCAGCGCCGAAAGCTCGTGCGCCAGCAGGCCGAGCGGCCGCGAGCGCGTCACCATGTCGGCGAATTCCTGCGCCGCCACGATCGGCCGTTCCCGATCGCGATAGACGAAGGCCGCGCCGGCGCCGCGTTGCCGGTAGCCCTCGACGTAGGCCAGCGCGCGGCTGCGCAGCACCACGTTCGCCCGCTCCGCCGCGTCCGTGGCCGCCCAGTCGATAGCGGCGACGGCGGGAAACGCCTCCGCGTCGAGCTTCACATCACAGCGCCCGGGCCGGCACCGGCGCAGCGCCGCGATGTCGCCCGAGGTCAGCGTGAAGCGCGCGAAGTCCTCCGCCCGCGGCGGGTCGCTCAGCCGCTGCCGCGTCAGGAACCGCACGCCCGATTCGAACCGCTCGATGTCGCGCATGATGGCCACCGTGCGTTCGACGGGCGCCGCGACGCGGATGGCGCCGGCCAGCACGAGTTCCCGGTCCACACTGCCGGGCAGGGCCGCGGTCACGGGCTCGCCGCGCCGCACGGCCGCGAGCTGCGCCGCCGAGAATCCCAGGCCGTCGACGAGCAATTGCTCGATGAAGGGCCGCGTTGCCGCGTGCGGCCGCGCACCGCCGGCGAATGCCACCCCTGAGACGGCGGCACACAGCAGGACGGACAGCCCACGGGACATGCGATCACGATAGCGTCCGTCGCGCCGGGCGGCTGTCCAATCCGGCGCAGTGGCGGCGGGCGCGGCTGCGCCAGACTGGACGGGACGTGGGCCGGTGCCCATGCCGTGGAGGTCGACTCGCATGGACACGCCACACGCCGCCGGATGGGCCTCGCGTGAACGCCTGCACGTGCTCGAACTGGTCGCCGCGTCGGCCTGCGGCGCCTATCTCTGCTACCGCATGGCCCTGCCGTTCGTGCCGGCGCTGACCTGGGCGCTCGCGCTGGCCGTGCTCGTGCTGCCCGCGCATCGGCGGCTCGAAGCGGCCACGGCCCGGCCCCAGGCCGCGGCGCTGCTCTCGGTGCTCCTCACGGGGCTCCTCCTCGTAGTGCCGGTCGCGGCCGTCGGGCAGCGGCTCGTGGGTGAAACCCTCAAGGGTGCGGACGCCGTGAACGAGGCGGTGACCTCGGGCGCGTGGACGCGGGCGTTCGACGGCTACCCGAGCCTCGCTCGCGTCGTGCGGCAGTTCGCCGGCCAGAACGACCTGCCCGGCGCCGTCACCGCCGTGACGACGTGGGCCACGGGCATCGTGGCGTCGGCCGTGCGCGGCTCGCTGACTCAGGCGCTCGACGCGCTCCTGACCTTCTACGTGCTCTTCTATCTGCTGCGCGATCGCCGCCTGGCGCTGCAGACGCTGCGCGACCTCTCGCCGCTCGCCGACGCCGACATGGACAGGCTGTTCGCGCGCGTGAGCGACACGATTCACGCCACCGTCTACGGCACGCTTGCCGTGGCGGCGGTGCAGGGCACGCTCGGCGGCCTGATGTTCTGGTGGCTCGACCTGCCGGCGCCGGTCCTGTGGGGCCTCATCATGGCTGGCCTCGCCGTCGTCCCCGTGCTCGGGGCGTTCGTGGTGTGGATTCCCGCCGCGCTCCTGCTGCTGCTTCAGGGGAGTCTCATCCCGGCACTCGTACTGACGGCGTGGGGCGGCATCGTGGTGGCGGGCATCGACAATGTGATCTATCCGGTGCTCGTCGGCAACCGGATGCACCTGCACACGATCCCGGCGTTCATGGCCATCGTCGGCGGGCTGTCGGTCTTCGGGCCGTCCGGACTCCTCCTCGGCCCGGTCACGTTGACCGTCACGCTGCTGCTGCTCGATATCTGGCGGCGCCGCGCCGCCTGAACATTTCCCGCCGCGAGGAACCCGCGGCGCCCGGTCGTCGTATCCCGAGACCATGCACGACCTGCGCCTCGCGTTCCGCATGCTGGGCCGCCAGCCCCTGACCTCGACCCTGGCGGTGGTGGCGCTCGCGCTCGGCATCGGGCTCACCACGGTGATGTTCAGCATTCTGAACGGCGCCGTGCTGCGCGGGCTGCCGTTTGCGGAGTCGGACCGCCTGCTGCACATGGCGCCGTTCGACGTGCGCGACCAGGACGATTTCGACACGACCCCCTGGGAGTTTGCCGCCTGGCGCGCGCGCCAGACGTCGTTCGAAGATCTCGCCGGCTTCTACGTGGCGAATGCCAACGTGGTCGGGCCCGACGGCACGCCCGAGCGGTATCGCGCTGCCTGGGTCACGCCGAACACCTTCCGCGTGCTCGGCGCGCAACCCGTGCTGGGGCGCGACTTCGACGACGCGGCGGGCGTCACCGGCGCACAGCCGGTCGTCGTGCTCAGCGACCGCGTGTGGCGCGACCGCTTCGCGGCGCGGCCGGACGCGCTCGGCCAGACGCTGCGCGTGAACGGCGTGTCGATGACCGTCATCGGTGTCATGCCGCCGCGTTTCGCGTTCCCGACCACGCAGGAACTCTGGGTGGCGCTGGCCGTGAATCCGGCGCGGACGGCGCGGAACGCCGTACAGGGGCTCGAGGTCATCGGCCGGCTGCGCGACGGTGTCTCGCCCGATCAGGCGGGCGCGGAGATGGCCACGATCGAAGCGGCCCTGCTGCAGGACGTGCCGGACGAGCGCGACGCCATCACGGTCGAGGTGAAGGGCTACGTCGAAGAGTTCCTCGGCGGCGAGACGGTGCAGATGCTCACGATGATGTTCGTGGCCGTGCTGCTCGTGCTCGTCATCGCCTGCGTGAACGTGGCGAACCTCGTCCTGGCGCGCGCCGCCGACCGTACGCGGGAAGTGGCCGTGCGGGCCGCGCTCGGGGCGGGCCGCCTGCAGGTGGTGACGCAGACCCTCACGGAGGTGCTGGTGCTGGCCGCGGCAGGCGCCGCCCTGGGCCTGTCGCTCGCCTGGGCCGGGCTCGACGTGTTCAACCGGCAGATCGTGGACACGAATCCGCCGTTCTGGCTCGACATCCGCATCGACACGACCGTGCTCGCGTTCGTCACGGCGGTGACGGTGCTGGCGGCGCTCGTCTCGGGTCTCGTGCCGGCGCTGCGCGCGGCGAGTGGCGACGTCGCGCCACTGCTGAATGACGAAGGCCGCGGCACGACCAGCCTGCGCATCGGCCGGCTCTCGCGCGGACTGGTGGTGGGCGAGATGGCGCTGTCGTTCGCGCTGCTCGTCGTGTCGGCGCTCACGATTCAGAGCATCCGCAACGTGAGCCGCTTCGATCCAGGTGTGGCCGTGGACCAGGTCTTCGCCGCCCGCGTCAGTCTGCCGGCCAGCGACTACCCGGACCCCGACCGCCAGCGCCGCTTCACGGACGCACTCACGACGGCGCTCTCGGTGCTGCCCGGCGTGCGCAGTGCCGCGCTCGCGACGAGCCTGCCGCCGAATCTGCTCGAAGGTCCGGTGGCGCTGCCCGGCGTGACGTATGCCACCGGGCGCGACTACCCGCAGGCGCAGGTCACCACCGTGTCGGACGACTTCTTCGACGTGCTGCGGATGCCGGCGCGCCAGGGGAGGCTCTTCACCCAGGCCGACAGCGCCGACGCGCTGCCGGTCGCCATCGTCAGCGAGAACTTCGCGCGCGCCTACTATCCCGACGGCGCGCTCGGCCGTCAGGTGCGCGTGGTGGACGGTGACGCCGTCGTCTGGCGCACCATCGTGGGCCTCGTGCAGGACATGCGCGAACTCGACTTCGGGGCCTCGGTCACCGCGGCCGTCTACGTGCCGCTCGCGCAGGCGCCCACGCGGGCCCTCACGGTGCTCGCGCACACGGAGGGCGATCCGCTGGCGCAGACTGCGGCCGTGCGCCGCGCCGGCGGGCCCCACGACCGCAACCTGCCCATCTACAACGTCACGACGCTGCAGGAGACCATGGATCGCAACGCCTGGGCGTGGCGCGTGTTCGGCACGCTCTTCACCACGTTCGGGCTGGCGGCACTGTTCATGGCCACCGTGGGGCTCTACGGCGTGATGGCGTTTTCGGTGAGCCGGCGGACGCCGGAGATCGGCGTGCGGATCGCGATGGGCGCCGAGCCGCGGGATGTCATGGGCATGGTGCTGCGGCAGGGCGCCGTGCAGGTGGCGCTCGGCGTCGGCCTCGGCGCCGGGCTCGCCGTGCTGCTCTCGCGCGCCATGCAGCTGATGTTCTTCCAGGTAGGCGCCGACGATCCGCGCTACTTCCTCGTGGTGGCGGTACTGCTGCTCCTGACCGGACTCGCGGCCGCCATCGTGCCCGCCCGCCGCGCCGCCCGCGTGGACCCGATGGTGGCCTTGAGAGGCTAGGGGCGCGGTGCTGCCGCAGCGTGACGCGGACACGCCCTATCCCCCAGCCCCCGGCACCCGGTAAGATCTCCCCATGAAGAAGTTCCTGGCGGGCTGCCTGATGGGGCTCCTGCTGCTCGGCGTGCTCGTGGGCGCGACGCTCTACGTCGCGTGGGGATACATCGCGCCGGTCGTGACCACCGTGACGGACGTGGCGTCGGGCGCCACGCGCCTCGGCGAGGCCGTGGACATCGATCGCGAGCTGCGGAACACCGGCACTTTCGAGCCGCCGGTGAGCGGCGAACTCACGGCCGACCAGGTCGCGCGCTTCGTGCGCGTGCAGCAGCAGACGCGAGCCGCGCTCGGCGATCGGGCCGGGGCCTTCGCCGACAAGTATCGCGAGCTGACACGGCAGACGCCCGAGGGCACCGTCATCGTGCCATCGCTCCCGGACCTGCTGGGCGGCGTGAAGGATCTGTCGGCCGTGTACCTGGAAGCCTGGCGCGCGCAGGTGGCGGCCATGAACGACACGGGATTCTCGCGGTCCGAGTTCTCGTGGGTGCGGCTGCGCGTGTATCAGGCGGCCGGGCTCGAGGCCGTGCGCTACGACGCCCGTGATCTCGCGGAGGCCATCGGACGCGTGGCCGAGGGCGCCAATCTCGATGTGCCGACGGTGACGCTGCCCGACGCGCCGGCCGCCAACCGGGCCCTCGTCGCGCCGCATCGTGAGCTCATCCGGTCGTGGCTGGGGATGGCGTTCTTCGGTCTGTAGCGTCGTCTTCCCAGCGCACCGCGCTGCCGACGTGGATCTCGCCGCCGTGCACGATCTCGCCGAAGGCGCCGCCGCCCCACGGCGGTGACAGCGCCGCCTGCAGCCCCGGGCACGCCTCGTCCATCTGGTGACAGGGCCGCGTCTCGCCGAAGATGCGCACGCGCGCGTCGCCGATGACGAGCACCCGTCCACGCGACTGCTCGAGGTCCACGCCCTCCACCAGCAGATTGGCGCGGCGGATGACCGGATCCGGCGGGCCCGGCAGGTGCGCCGTGAGGGCGCGCCAGCGGTCGAGCGCGAGGATCGTGACCTGGCGCCGGCCGCCCTTCGCCGCATCCCCGGCCAGCCCGCGGCCCTCCACGAGTTCCGCCGAGTCGCGCGCGTCCATCACGCCGCCGTGACTGCGCTTCACCCAGATCCCGAGCACCTGTCCCATGCGTCGATTGTAACGGGGTCTGTCACGAAGACATTTGCCGTCGCTGTAACCGCGCCGTTGCACGGCGGTCACGCGCGGCGTCTATCGTCTGTATCCGAAGCGTCCATCGTGGCGCCTTGGTGCCCCGTTCCGCCGTCCACTTCGCGAGATGCGAGGGGAGCGCGGAGGGGGCGCCGCACGTGGCCCCGACCGTGCACGCGAGGACCCTGCCTGCCATGCCATCCACCTCCAGACTGTTCGTAATCCTTGTGGCGCTCGTCGCCCTCGTCCTGCCCGGCCGGGCACTGGCCCAGTTCGAAACCGCCGCGGTCGTCGGCACCGTGCGCGACGGCTCCGGCGCCGTCGTGGCCGAGGCCCGTGTGACGCTCACGAGCCTCGATACCGGCGTGAGCAGCGAGCGCACGTCGGACGCCGCCGGCAACTTCGAGTTCTTCAACGTGCGCATCGGGCGCTATGTCGTGACCGCCGACAAGGCCGGCTTCTCGGTGGCCGTCGTCGACAACGTGCAGGTCACCGTCGGCGCGCGCCTGCGCGTGGACGTGGCGATGGCCGTGGGCCAGGTGACGGAGAAGGTCGAGGTGAAGGCCTCGGCCGTGCAGCTCCAGACCGACTCGAGCGATCGCGGCCAGGTCATCAGCGGCGAGGTCACACGCGCGCTGCCGCTCAACGGTCGCGAGTACTCGCAGCTGGCGCTGCTCTCGCCGGGTGTGCGCCTCTCGGCGCTCAACACCGGCGGCTTCACGCCGCGCGAAGGCTCGTTCAACGTGAACGGCCTGCGCTCGACCTTCAACAACTTCCTCATCGACGGCGTCGATAACAACGCCTACGGCACGAGCAATCAGGGATTCTCGAACCAGGTGATGCAGCCCTCGCCCGACGCGGTCGCCGAGTTCAAGGTCGTGACGAACAACATGAGCGCCGAATACGGGCGCTCGGCCGGCGCCACCATCAACGTGGCGTACGCGAGCGGCACGAACCGCTTCCGCGGCGCCGGCTGGGACTTCATCCGCCGCACGGACTTCAACGCCACCGGCTTCTTCAAGCCGGCCAACGGCCAGAAGCCGCAGTTCGACCGCGACCAGTTCGGCGCGATTCTCGGCGGGCCGATCGTGAAGAACCGGGCGTTCTTCTTCGGCGACGTCGAGCTCTTCCGCCAGGACCGCAGTCAGCCGGCGCTGTCGACCATCGCCAACATGCAGCAGCGGCAGGGCATCCTGAGCGTGGACGTGCAGAACCCCTTCACGGGCGCGTTCTATCCCGCCGGCACGCCGATTCCGATGACCGCCTTCGCGCGCCGCGTGCTCGGCGACCTGCCGGCCGTGACCAACACCGGCGCCGCCAACAACTTCGTGCAGACGCAGCTCTTCGAGAACGCCACCGACAAGGCCGGCGGCAAGCTCGACGTGGTCGTCAATCCGCAGCTCTCGATGTTCGGCCGGGTCGGCTGGCGCGACGCCGACATCTTCGACAATCCGTCGATTCCGCTGCCGTCGGGCGGCGGCGGCAACGCCGCGACCTACGTGCAGAACAAGCAGATTGCCGTCGGCGCCACCTACACGCCCACCGGCACGTCGCTGCTCGAGTTCCGCTTCGGCTGGTCGACCACGACGGCCGGCAAGGATCCGGCGGCGCTCGTCAGCGGCGAAGCGGGTGCGCTCGAGGCCTACGGTATCGCCGGACTGCCCACGGACCCGCGCGTGGCCGGCGGCCTGCCGCCACAGCTCATCAACGGCTTCTCGGATCTGGGCCGTCAGGCGACCAACCCGCAGTGGCAGTACCCCACGGTCTTCAACCCGAAGGTCAACTACTCGTGGTTGCTCGGCCGCCACTCGCTCAAGTCGGGCTACGAGTACCAGCGCGTGCTCACCGAAGTGCAGGACGTGAACCCGCTCTACGGCCGTGACCAGTACGCCGGGCAGTTCACGCGTCCGGCCGGCGCCGCCGCGAACAACCTCTACAACCTGGCCGACTTCATGTTCGGCCTGCGCTCGACCTTCGCGCTCAGCAACCTCCTCGTGGCGAAGCTCCAGCAGGACATGCACTTCGGCTACGTGCAGGACGACTGGCGCGTCAACGACCGGCTGACGCTCAACCTCGGCCTGCGCTACGAGTTCGCGACGCCCTGGGTGGAAGAGAACAACGTGCTCTCGAACTTCAACCCGGCGACGCGCTCGATGGTGCTCGCGAAGGACGGGTCCCTGAAGGACCGCTCGACGATCAATCCCGACACCAACAACTTCGGGCCGCGGCTCGGCTTCGCGTGGACGCCGTTCGAGAAGACCGCCATCCGCGGCGGCTACGGCATCAGCTACGTGCACTTCCACCGGGCGGGCGGCGCCAACGTGCTGCCGATCAACGGTCCGCAGGTCATCAACGCCGTGGTCGTGCAGACGCCGGCCACGCCGAACTTCCGCACGACGCAGGACGGTTATCCGGCCGGCCTGACCGACCCCACGCGCTTCAATCCGCTCGCCGCCAACATCACTTACATGCCCGAAGACTACCGCTCGAGCCGCGTGCAGAGCTGGTACGGCTCGGTGCAGCGCGAACTGGCCGACGGCCTGCTCGTGGACGTGGCCTACGTGGGCAATCGCGCCGACGGGCTGCTGCTCTTCGCCAACTTCAACCAGGCGGCGCCGAACAACGCCGCCGGGACGATTCCGCTGCAGGCGCGCCGCCCGATCCAGGAGTTCGCCGACATCACCTACTCGTTCAACGGCGGCAAGTCGCGCTACCACGCCTTCCAGGGCAAGCTCGACTGGCGCGTCTCGGGTCAGCTCACGCTGATGCAGTCGCTCACGCTGTCGCGCACGGAAGACAACGGCGCCGGCTCGCTCGAGAATCCCAACGGCAACTTCCCGGCGCCGCAGGACTTCCGCAACATGGACGCCGACTTCGGCCTGTCGGGCTACCACCAGCCCTACAACAGCACGACCACCCTGGTGTGGGACTTGCCGTTCGGCCGCGGCCGCCGCTTCATGTCGGATGCGCCGCTGCCGCTCGAGGTGCTGCTCGGCGGCTGGCAGGTGGCCGGTGTCAACACGATGAACTCCGGCGACCCGGTGACGCTCACCTACGTGCCGGCACCGGCCTTCCAGGTCTCGGGCATCCAGCAGGACTTCCGCGGCGCCAACAACTACCGGCCCAATGTGACCGGCGAGGTGCTGGTGCCCGGCGGTTCGCCGCAGAACTACCTGAACCGCGATGCGGTGGTCATTCCGACCGACCCGAGCCAGCCGTTCGGCAACGCCGGCCGCAACACCGTGCGCGGCCCGTGGTTCTGGAGCCTGGACGTGCAGGCCTCGAAGCGTGTGCCGATGCCGTGGCCGCAGGGCACGCTCGAACTGCGCGTCGAAGCGTTCAACGTGCTCAACCGCACGAACTTCCGCGGCCCGGTGGGCAACCGCAGCGCCAACAACTTCGGCACCATCACCTCGACCTACGACGCGCGCATCCTCCAGCTGGGCGTGAAGCTGTCGTTCTAGCCTGCCCGTCCCGTCGGACGGCGGCCACGCGCGGCCGTCCGGCGGGGATTCGCCCTAAGGGAAAGGCATGTGACTCGCCGGCCCGATCCGGGTCTATGCTAGGCGTGCCCGTGGCTGCCTCTCTTCGTTCGAACACCCCGGCACCGCGCATCGACCATGTGCGCGGGCTCGACGCCTTGCCCTTCGTGCTGCGCGCGCTCGCCCGTTTCGAGCCGGCCGTGCTCATGACCACCGACGGGCTCGGGGCCATTCACGCCTCGATCGAGAACGAGGACGTGCCCGCCACTGGCCGCACGTTGTGGTTCCTGGCCGATGCCCGCACGCTGCTCGACTGGGAAGCGCACCGGCGTCAGGTGGTCACGCTGAGCTTCCAGAGTCCGGACGAGCGCGTCTACTTCACGCTTTCCGGCCGCACGGAGGTGGTGACCGACCCCGCGATCGTGTCGGGGATGTGGCGGCCGGCCTTCAAGCGCTGGTTCCAGGGCGGGCCGGCCGATCCGCGCCTGCTGCTCGTGCAGTTCTCGACCTACGACGCCGAGTTCTACCAGACGTCGAGCGGCCGCGTCACCTCGCACCTCACGCACTGACGCCGGCGCGGCCTCACCGCGACTGCAGCCGCACGCCGCCGTTCACCGTGCGCAGCCTGATGAGCGGTCCGCCGCTGCCGAGCGTGGTGCGCAGCTCGCGTTCGCGGCGGCCTGTCTGTGGCACAGGGAAGTCGGAGCGCACGCCGCCGTTGACCGTGCCGGCCTCGAGCGCCGCCGAGTAGTTGCGCGGCACCGTCAGCGTGACGCCGCCGTTGGTGGTTTCCACGTCCAGGCCGGCACCCTCCCAGCGCGCGCCCGAGAGGCGCACGTTCACGCCGCCGTTGGCCGTGCGGCCGACGATGCGCCCTGACACGTCGTCGAGCGTCACGCCGCCGTTGGTGGTCGCGAAGCGTGCCTCGCCCACCATGGCGCGGATGGAGACGCCGCCGTTCTTCGCCAGGAGGTCGAGCGCGGTCTGGCGGGGCGCCCGGATGCGGTAGCTGACCGACCAGCCGCGGCGGCTGCGGGCACCATCGCTGGCCGGGCCCTCGGCGCTCACTCGCGCCCCGGCGGCATTCACGCGCACCGCGGCGAGCAGCTCACGGGCATCGGCGTCCGTCTCGCCCCAGGCCTGCACGACGGCGCGCACGAGCACGTCGGGCTGGTCCCACCCGTCGACGTGGATGCCGCCGTTGGGCGACGCGTCTACCGTGAGGGCGCTGCCAGGGCCGGCGAGGCGGGTGTCGCGCACCTCGCAGGCGTGGCCGCGGTCGCGATCCCCGCGGCCGGCGTCGGCGCAGGGGTCGTCGCTGGGCG
>JALHON010000055.1 GCA_022842985.1 Acidobacteriota bacterium
CCCCGCAGGCGGCTCCGACCGTGGCCGGGCGCGTCCTCGAAACGGTCACCTCGACCGCGGCGGCGGTGGCCCAGGCCAGCCCGCTGCAACTCTCGCTCGTGTTGCTCGCGGCCGCGACCTTCATCGCCTTTGGCTGGTTCCGTGGCCGACGCGCGTGACGTGTACCGAGCCGCACGCGCTACCCCCTTGGAGGTTCTCGATGTTGTTGTGGTTCCGTGACCAGTCACTCGCCGTTCTGACCGTGTGCCTGGTGTTGTTGGTGGGCGCGACGCCGCTGTCCATGGTGCACGCGGCAGAACGCGAACCACAGGTCGCGCCCGCCGCGAGTGCTGCGCCGCCTCCCGGGCAGGAGGATCCGCCGGTTCCGCCGAAGGTCGAGGAATCGGTGATCGTCACGGCGGCCCGGGGCACGACGGACCGTGAAACGTCGCCGGTCTCGGTAACGGTCGTGACGAGGGCGGATATCGAGAAACGCGCCGTTGTCGCCGTCGATCAGGCCCTGGCGACCGTCGAGGGTGCGGCCACGTGGCGTCAGCGGGGCATTGCCGACACCGAAGCCAGCGTCGGCATGCGTGGCTTCTCGGGGCGCCCCTCGGGGCAGAACCGCATTCTCGTGGTCGTCGACGGTCAGCCGCTCAACAACTCCTACACCGGCAGCGTCAACTGGAACGCAATCCCGATCGGCGAAGTGGATCGCGTGGAGGTCGTGCGCGGCCCGTTCTCGTCGCTCTATGGTGGCAACGCGATGGGGGGCGTCATCAACATCATCACCCGTCCGGTCGATCGGCGTTCGTTCGACCTGCTCGGACGCTACGGCACCTACGACACCAGGAACTACTCAGGGCGCTTCAGTGACCGCTTCTTCGGCCGGCTCGGCGTGAGTGTCGCCTACGAGGGTCTCGTCTCCGACGGCTATCGCAATCAGGAGGCAACACAGACGGCCACCGTCAGCACGGCAACCGGCGGCACCCTCGTGACGGGCATCGTGCCGACGCTGACGCGCGCCGGCGCGGCCACCAACATCATCGGGCTGCGTGGCAACGGCCTGTGGGACAGGACGAGCCTGCGTGCCCGCCTCGAGTACGCCTTCTCGAGCCGGACGTTCGCGTCGCTGCAGCATATCGGTCAGCGCAGCAGGCTCGAGAACGGCGCCTACGAGAGTTTCGCGCGTGACGGCGCCAATCAGGCGATCGATGCCGGACCTGTCGTGTTCCGGGATGGCGACGTGTTCCGCCGCATCGTGCTGGCGCCGACGGCGTTCCTGGGCACGACGATCCGTTCGGCCACCGAGCTCACCCAGGGGCAGGTGACGCACGCGGTCAACGCCCGTCACTTGCTCCGCTTCCAGGCCGGATACGTGAACGCCCCGCCCCGCGCCAATGGCAACGACGCGGCGTCGGCCGGGGCGACGCTCGCCGGTGGTCCCGGCACCGTGACGCAGCAGTTGAGCCGCGGCATCTTCGGGAACGCGCAGTGGAGCGGCACCGTGGGCCGCGCGCATCAGCTCACCGCGGGCGTCGATCTGCGCACCGACCAATCCGAGACGACGACCCTGCCGACCACCAACTACCTCGGCGACGGTGTGCTGTCGGCGCGCACGACCTACGCCGCCGCCCGCGCCCGCACCGTGGCCGTCTACGTGCAGGATGCCATCACGGTGTCCGAGCGGTTCAGCGTGACGGCGGGCGTTCGCGGCGATGCGTGGCACACCTACGACGGCCGCAGCCAGAAGTCGGCGCCCGAGCCGACACTGCCGTTCGACGACCGGCGCGCCAGTGCGTTCACCGGGAAGGTGGCGGCGGCCTTCCGGCTCGCCGACCGCACGAATCTGCGCGCCAGCCTCGGAACGGCCTTCCGCACGCCTTCGATCTTCGAGCTCTACCGCGACACCCGCAATTCGACGGGCACGCTGCTGCTCGGTAATCCCGATCTCGACCCCGAGTTCGCCACGAGCTGGGAGGTGGGAGTGCGTCAGGGATCGGCGAAGGTATCCGCCGACGTCACCTACTACGAGAACCGCATTCGCGACCTCGTGTTCCGGTCGACGGACACCGTCTTCGACCCCACCGGCGGCACGTCGCGCTTCCTCAATGCCGGCCAGTCGCGGGCTCGAGGCGTGGAGGTCGGCGTCGATGTGCGGCCGGCGTCCTGGCTCGCGCTGCGGCCGATCTACACGCTGACCGACTCGATCATCACGAAGAACGACAACGCGCCAGGCAGCGTCGGCAAACAATACCCGTTCCTGTCACGCCACATCGCTGGGGGCACGGCGTCGATCTTCACCAGCCGATGGACCGCCACCGTCACCGCGCGGCTGCAGAGCGCGATGTTCGCCACCGACACGAACACCGACACGACCAAGGGTGTGCCCGGCAGTTACGAAGCCGTGGGGGAAGCCGATGCCTTCGTCGCGTTTCGCCCCGTGCGTGGTGTCTCGGTCGAGTTGGCGTGTGACAACGTCTTCAACGGCGACGCCTACCTCTTCTACCGGAATCCCGGTCGAACGTTCACGGCCGGCGTACGCATTCGCCGCTAGGGACTGGAACAACCGATGAATCTCGACACTGTTCGCGAAGTGCTCCACCAGGTGGCCGGCGTGCTGGTCTGGCCGGTCATCCTCAGCCTGCTCGGCCTTGGCGCCGCGATGCTCGTGGCGCTCGGCGGGTTCGCGCGCGAGGCCGTCGACCGCTGCCGCGGCCGCCATCTCGGTCTCGACCGCGACCGCGCCGCGCTCGACGCGGCCGTACACGGTGACCATGCCGACGCGCTGGATCTCAGGCTCGAGAACGTGTTGCAGTCGGCCGAACGCCATCGCTGGCGGTCGCTCGGCCGGCTGCGCCTCGCGGTGCGCGTCGGGCCGTCACTCGGGCTGATGGGCACGCTCATCCCGATGGCCGATGCCCTGCAGGGGCTGGCCGACGGCAACCTGCCGGCGCTCGCCTCCAACATGGTGACGGCGTTCGCGGCGACCGTGATGGGCCTCACGATCAGCGTCGTGGCGTATCTCGTGGCGGCCGTGCGTGAAGACTGGGTGCGCGCCGACACCGAAGCGCTCGCCTTCCATGCGGAGCGGGTGTCGCGGGCGGCCAACCCGCTGGCGAGGGCGTCGTGAAGTTCGCGCGGCGCCGCCAGCACGCGCATCACGGGCCGCCGCCCGGAGCGGACGAGGATCCGCTGGCCGGTATCGCCAACCTGTTCGACGTGAGCGTGGCCTTCATCGTGGCGCTGCTCATCGCCCTCTTCGCGCTCTTCTCGGCGGGGTCGATGCTCGACCGCAACAGCACCATGACGATCGTGAAGCAGGGCGCAAACGGCGAGATGGAGGTCATCACGAAGAAGGGTCCCGAGATCAAGGTGCAGAAGTTGACCGACAAGACGCTGTCGGCCAGGGCACCCGGCTCGGCGTGGCCTACCAGCTGCCCGATGGGCAGGTCGTCTACGTGCCCGAAGGCGAGGTGCCGCCGAAATGAGGACGGCACGGCACGCCGCGCCGCAGTTACGGGAACTGCAGCAGGTCCCGCGGCTCGCGGTACGTGCGATCGGGAAACGCCGCCCACGGCAAGGCGCGGAGCGCCTGTTCCATGCCGGCCACATCGCCGAGCGCCCGGCGTGCGTAGGCCAGCCTGAGCCGGGCGTCGGCGTCGTCAGGCGCTGCGTCGAGCCGTCTGGTCGCCGCGGCCGCGACCCGGGCGGCTCGCCCGGTTGACTGCAACGACGCGCTGTAACGTTCCCCGGCCCACCAGGTGGCCAGAGGAAAGCTCGTGACCTCGGCGCCGTAGCGCTCGCGGTTGTCGTGGCACTGCTGGCAGGCCGGCGTGGCCCACTTCGCCTGATGCGCGATCATCCAGTCGAGGTGCCGGAGTTCGTCGGCAGGCTTGCGTTCCAGCTGCGCGATACGGGCCTGCAGCGCGTGGTAGCGCCGCCGTTCCCGGTCTTCCATCCGCTCGGGCGCCTTCACGCGCGACAGGTAGTCGCGGGCCGTGGCGGTGTCGGCCGCGCGCAGGTAGCCCCACGCCGTCAGAATCAGGTAGCCATTGGCGAACGTGTAGCGTTCGGGCCGCGCGTTGACGCGGGCCAGCCACGCCGCATCACCCGTGCGAATCGCCGCCTCCTCGGACATGAGACGCAGGCG
The DNA here is from genome assembly GCA_022842985.1 of Acidobacteriota bacterium. Classification (GTDB taxonomy): domain Bacteria; phylum Acidobacteriota; class Vicinamibacteria; order Vicinamibacterales; family UBA2999; genus CADEFD01. The sequence continues at coordinate 4,133 of JALHON010000055.1, forward strand.
CCTGGCGCCTTCGTCGCCGAGCGTCGCGGCATCGAGCGCCTTCAGAATCGCGGCCGCGTCGGTGGCACGGCCGTCGCGCAGGAGCTGCCGCGCACGCGTCAGCGGTTCGGAGGGATCGCGGGGCGCCACCGTCAGCCGCGAGACGGCGCGGTCGGCGCCGCACATGCCCGACTCGTCGCACAGCCAGTCGCGCAGCAATTCCACGACACCCGGCAAGCCCTCGCCCACGAAGCGCGCGCGCCGCGTTCTGTACGCCTCGAGAATCGGCGCGGCCCTGCGGGCGATGGCGCGATCGGCGTCCGTCTCCTGGTGCCCGATCGGCACCGCCCACACGAAGTAGTTGGTGCCGGCGCGATGGACGGGCACCGAGTAGAAGTCGCGGTCCTTGCCCGGACCCACGTCGGTCTTGCCGGGTACGGTGGCCGTGACGAAGAAGTCCACGGCGTAGTCGGGGAAGCCGAACAGGTACCCGAGCCCCCTGAAGCGGTCGGCGCGCGGCAGGTGTTCGACGACGCCGAGCACCTGCAGCGGCGGTGCCCCTGGCGACAGGCCGAGCGGCGCGAAAAACGCGCGCTTCTCGTCGAGCAGGCGGTCGAGGGCCGGTTGATGGACGAACATCAGCTCGGCGTAACGGTCCGGACCACTCGCGGCCGAAAACAGGTGGACCACCACGCTGAGCCCGCCGCAGTTGAGCACCGCGGCGATGCGCCGCGCCTGATCGACCTCGTCGAGCGCCGGCGTGTCGGCCTTGAACTGGAACGTCCGTGCGCCCGTGCTGACGGGCTTCAGACCGCCGCCGATCGTGTAGAGGCCCTCGCGGTCGAGGGCCGACGTCAACCACTCCTCGGCCACGGCACGGTCGGCGGCCGTCAGGCGTTCGACGGCCAGGCACTGCGTGCGGAACACCGGCGCGTAGGCCGGTGCGGCGGCGCGGGCCACCGGCTCCCGCGCGGCCGCGATCGCGGCGACCGCGGCCACCACCCCGAGCGTCCACCGGGCCACGCCGGCCATCAGAACGCCACCCTGAGCGACACCTGCACCGATCGCGGGCCGCCGATCTGGTACTGCGAGTTGAGGCCGCCGCCGGTGCCGCCCGGCCCGAGGGCCCGGTTCAGCATCCGCGTCGAGACGCCGAAAAGCGGCGAGTTGGTGGCCGGCAATGACACTCCCGAACTGGGATTCGGGCCGGCGGGTTCGGCGAAGTTCGGCGTGTTCGTCACATTGAACACGTCGATGCGCAGCTGCGCGCGTGTCGGGCCGACCGGCACGGCCTTGCGCACCGAGATGTCGAGCTGATACGCAGACAGCCAGCGCAGCGAGTTGCGCGCCATGTTGCCCTGCGTGCCGAAGGCCGGCACACGGAACGCGTCGAAGTTCAGCCGGCGGCCGCCTGGCGCGGCCGGGTCCTCGATCCACGGCGAGACGCCAGGCACGAGATCCACGCGCCGATTCGTGCCCGAGAAGTTGATCGGGTCGAAGGCCTGCGTGATGACGTGCAGGGGCGTCGCCGAACGCCAACGGCCGATCACGTCGAGTCCCCAGTCGCCGAGCAGCCGCCGTGCGAGGCCCGTGCCCGGCGAAGGCAGGTTCCACGTCAGGCCGCCAGCGAGTACGTGTCGCACGTCGAAGTCCGAGGGGCCGCGTTCGCTCTCGAGCGTGTCGGACACGCTCGGCAGTCCGGTCGAGGCGAGCCCGGCCGTGACTTCATTCGAGATGGTGTCGGTGGATTTCGCCAGCGTGTACGACGCCATGGCCTGCACGCCGGCGGCCATGCGGCGCTGGAACTGCATCTGCAAGGCGTCGTAGCGCGACTCGCCGGCGTTGCGCGTCACGAAGACCGAGGTCGTCGGACCGACGACGGCGGGATTGACGAAGACCGCCGTCGGTATGCCTAGGGCGACCTCGGTGGGCGCCGGCCGGTTGCGCAGCAGCTCGGTGCGCAGCAGGTCGCGGCCGCGCGCGCCGACGTACGACACCGTCAGCGACTGGTTGGCGCCGAGCCGGCGCTCGACCGAGGCGTTCCATTGCACGGTGGCCGGCAACTGCAGGTCCGGGTCGGTGACATAGAACGTACCGGCAATCGGTCGGGTCGCCGTGTCGAACGGCGCCGCGCTCAACGCCTCGGCGGAGGCCGGGAACGGCTGCGCCGTGAGGGTCTTGATCGAGTTGAACGGATAGTTGCTGTAGCCGCGCAGCGCCGTGCCGGTGCCCACGTCGTAGAAGAGCCCGATGCCGCCACGCAGCACCAGGTCCTGGCGTTCCGACAGCACGTAGGCGGCGTCGAGACGCGGCGCCAGGTTCGCCGTGTCGGTGTTCCAGAGCGGCGTGCCGGCGGGCGCGAGGTCGGCGGTCAGCAGGTTGTTCACGTCGGTGAAGGTGTACGGCAGCCGGTCGCCCGAAGGCGGCGGATTCAGCTCGTATCGCGCCCCGAAGGTCAGCGTCAGCCGTCGTGACACCCGCCAGGTGTCCTGCAGGAAGAGCGAGATGTTGTCGAAGGCGAACGACGTCGTCGGCGCCAAGGCCTGCACGGTGATGGCGGCCTGCCCCGTCTGCAGCGCCTGCGTCACGCTGCCGAAGTTGTACGAGATGCTGCGCTCGCGGAAGTCGGTGAGCGGCGTCAGGCGGCGCCAGTCGACCCCGCCCTTCAGCTCGTGCCGGCCGGTGACGAACGTGAGCGTGCTCACCAGGTTCATCTGTTCCTGATTGTTGCCGAGCGACTTGCCCTGCGTGAGCGAGGTGGGGTTGAACGGCGAGGGGTTGACCTGCAGCGACACCGACACGGTCTCGCGCGACACCCCCGGGGGAAAGACGAGCGCGTCGGGTGGCACCACGGCGCCGTCGACGTCGCGGCCTGCGAACGCGAAGCGTCCGCGCTCGCGGCTCCAGTTGACGCGCGTGTCACTGACGAGCCGTGGCGAGATCGTCCACGTCACCCCGCTCGTCGACGACAGGAAGTCCTTCGAGAACTCGTTCTGCTGGTTGGCGAAGACGAACTCGCGGTAACCCGACGGCGTCGTCGAGACACGCGAGAAGACCCGGGCGCGCCCCGCCGGCACGTCCACCCGGAGCGCCGTGGCGTCGAACCACGAGGGATTGCTGATGCGGTACACATAGCGTCCCGTGTCCGTGGGATCACCAGGGAGCGTGGGAGCGTTGGGCTGCGGAAACGCCTCGAAGAGCGTTCGGATGGCGCCGCTGGCCCGTGTCCGCGCGTCCATCGACGGCACGACCACGTTGCGGATGTCGGGCTGCGGCTGCCTGAGGCGCAGGCCTTCGTAGGACGCGAAGAAGAAGGCGCGGTTGCGCAGGCTGAAGAGTCCGGGTACCGCGATGGGACCGCCGAGCGTGCCGCCGAACTGATGCTGACGCAGCGGCAGTTTGTCGCGGCCGGCCTGATTGTTGAACCAGTCGTTGGCGTCGAGCGCTTCGTTCCTCACGAAGTCGTAGGCGCTGCCCGTGAAGCGGTTCTGGCCCGAACGTGTGACGAGCGAGATCTGGCCGCCCGGCATGCGGCCGAACTCCGGCGCGAAGGTGGAGGTGATGACGCGGAACTCCTCGAGAGCGTCTACTGACACCAGGCCCTGCGTGCCGCCGAGCGCCGTGGCCGCCGGCACGGTGCCCGCCGCCTGCTGGAACGACTGCGCGCTCATGCTCGTGCCGACGTTGGCGCTCACGCCGTCGACCATCACGTAGTTGGCGTTGGCGCGCTGGCCGTTCACGCTGAACTGACCGGTATTGAAGATGTCGGGTTCGACGAAAACCACGCCGGGCACGAGCTCGAGCAGCGACTGGAAGCTGCGGCCGTTGAGCGGCAGGTTCTCGACGAAGCGGCGGTCCACGACCGTGCCCACGCTGCCCGACTGGCGCTCGACGAGCGGCGCCACGCCCGGCACATCGACCCGGTCGGTGATGTCGCCCACCTCGAGCACGATGTCCACCGTAACGGCGGTGGCCACGTTCACGCCGACGCCGGTGCGCACGGCGGTCTTGAAGCCGGGCTTCGCTACCTCGATGCGATACGTGCCCGGCACGACACTCGGCACCACCCACACCCCGGCGTCGGACGTGGTGGCGCTCTGTGCCGCGTTCGTGGCGGTATCGATGACGACGACACCGGCACCGGCCACGAAGGCGCCGGACGCGTCGGTCACATGGCCGGAGAGCCGGGCGGTCTGCGCGCTGACCGGCGTTGCGGTGGTGCACGACAAGAAGACGAGGAGGAGCGCGCGGAGAGGAGCGATTCGGAGCATGCCCGACGGTAGAACGCGGCGTGTCGAGCCGCACGCGTCTCACAACGGACTGTCAGAATCAGCCGGTCGATGGAGGCGCTGGCCCTCCCGCCTCAGAAGCCCACCTGCAGCTGTACCCCGAAGGCGCGCGGCGCGCCGAGCATCAGCTGGTTGGCGTAGAGGAACGAAGGGTCGGCCTGCTGCAGGTAGAACGGGTCGGCCCACGACGCGTAGACGGCGTCCGTGAGGTTGTCGACGCGGGCGGTGACGCGGTAGCGGCCGCGCGTCCAGGCGGCGTAGGCGTCCGCCACGGTGTAGCGCTTCAGCGTCACCGTGTTGGCATTGCTGCCGAACCGGTCGCCGACGAGCCGCGCCGAGGCCCCCACTTCGAGCGGCCATCCGCCAATGTTCTGGTAGCTCGCCCAGCCGTTGGCGGTGACCCGCGGCACGTTGGCGGCGCGGTTGCCGGCGAAGCGCACGAAGTTGGCCGAGGGCAGATATTCGGAATCCGTGTAGGCGCCGTTCACGCCCACCCGCACATCAGGCGTCACCTGCACGGTGGCCGCCGCCTCGAGTCCCTGCGACGTGATGCCGCCGATGCTGGTGGCGCTGTCGAGCGCGAAGCGGTCGAGCACGTCGTCGCGTTCGATGTCGAACCAGGCCAGCGTGACCTGGGTGCGGCCTCGGCCAAGGTCGGCCTTGAGGCCCACTTCCCACTGCCGGGCCTCGGTGAGGTCGAAGTTCTGTGCGGCGTTGACCAGGAAGATGTTCGACGACACGGGATCCTTGGCGTTGCTGTACTGCCCGTAGGCCACGACGCCGCCGCCGAGCGTGGCCACGGCGCCCGCACGGTAGCTCCACCAGGTGTAGGTGCGCGCGAATCCGCCGGCTTCAGGCACGCGCGCCGGGCTCAGGTTCTTCCGGTCGAGGTCGAGCCCGTCGTAGCGGAGGCCGCCGGCGAGCCGCAGGCGCGGCGTGAGCGCCAGCGAGTTCTCCGCGAAGAGCGCCCACTGCGTGATGGTGGTCGGGCTGATGCCGCGCAGTTCGATCGGGCCGTACTGCCCCGGCACCGGGTTCAGCAGATCCACGCTGTCGCCGGGCGCCGCCGGCACCTGCCGGCGGAAGCCGCGCGTGCGTTCGAAGTCGAGCGTCGAGGCTTCGAACCCGACGACGGCCCGGTGGTCGCGGCCGGCGATCGGCGTGTTGACGTTCAGCGTCAGGCGGTCGCCGTAGAGGCGCTGGTCGTGATTGATGAGAAAGTAGCCGTAGTAGCGCTGAATCTGGCCGACGTTGCGGCACACATCCACCACCGACGCGCAGTACACGTAGCCTTCGGCGTTCCGCCATTCGCGGCGGGCGTCGAAGCCGTAGGCGGTGTTCTGCAGGCTGATCCGCGGCGTGAGGTCCACCGAGAGATCGGCGCGCAGCAGCGTCTGGCGCGCGCCGGCCACGCCGTCGTCCACGTTGTAGTTCACGAACCGCGTGCGGCCGTCGATCGTCTCCCCGGTGGTCGTGCGGATGACGTCGAGCGGATCGACGGCGGCGGAGGCGGGGAGCAGCGGCGTGCCGAAGTACTGGGGCAGGTCGTCGTCGAGCACATCACCCGAGAGCTTCACGCGCACGCGCGGCACCGGGCGCCACAACACGCTGGCGGTGACGTTGGTCGACGCGGAGTCCATGCGGTCCACCCAGCCGTCGGAGCCGTTCCGGCTCACATCGACGCGGTACCAGAGACTCGACGCGATCGGGCCGGCGGCGCCAATGGCCGTCTGGTACGTGTTGAATCGCCCGAAGGCCGCCAGGGCCCGCCACTGGTGCGCGGTGGTTGGTTCGGCCGACTTCGTCACGGCGTTGATCGTGCCGGCCACGGCGCCCTGGCCGTTCACGACCGAGGCGGGGCCGCGCAGCAGCTCGATGCGCTCGAGGTTGAACGTGTTCTGCGGCCGCATCACCATGGTGCTCGGTCCGAGCCACAGGCCGTCGCGCAGGATCGACACCTGGCTGGCCGTGAAGCCGCGCATCGTGAACGACGACGGCGCCGTCGGATGTTCTCCCGACACCACGCCCGGCATCCGAGACACCGCGTCGCTGACCTTCTGGTAGCCGCGCGCTTCCATCACCGTGCTGTCGAGCACGTCGATCGACGCCGGAATCTCCGACGCCGCCAGGCCCAGGCGGCTCGCGCTCGTGGGCACACTTTCGAGGCCGAGCGCGCCGACGACCCGGCCGCCCACGACCACCGACTCCGTGACGTTCAGTGCGAAGGGCAGGCGGACGTCGACCGACGTGGCACCCGTGCCGGCCACCGTCACGTCCGCACGCACCGTTTCGTAGCCGTCACGGATGACGACGAGTCGCTGAGGGCCGGCCGGTACACCGGTGAGTGAGAAGCGGCCGTCGGCATCGGTCACCGCCGCGATCGATGTGCCGTCGATCGTCACGCGGGCGTCGGCCACGGGCCTGCCGGCTTCGCTGTCCACGATGCGGCCCTCGATCGTGGCGGCAGGTTGCGCGAACAGGGTGGTGGGGGGAAGGCCGACGAGGGCCAGGATCAGCAGACCGGTTCGGATCACGATGGCGAACTCCATGGCGACGTCCGGCCGCGGGCCGGGCGAGCATCGTGCCGTGGAGCCGCCGCGGCGGCGTCCGACTTTCAAGCCAGTGGTCGTCAGGGACCGCCAGAGCGCGCGTGTTGGCCGACGGGTGGGGCGTCGCCGAGACTCATGACGTGGTCATCACGCGCTCGCGCCCGTAGGTGGCGCGCCGCCAGATCCACTCCACAGGCCCCTGCGCATGGCGGTTCAGCCACCACACGCACAGGCGCTGCTGCGTGATGAGCACTGCGGCGGCGACGAGCGGCAGCGTCGCCACCGGCAGCGTGCCGGCGAGCCGTCCGCCGTGCGAGGTGAAGACCAGCAGCTGCACGACCGTCTGCGACAGGTACACCGTGAGCGCCATGCGTCCGAGCGGCACGAACCACGACAGGCGTGCCTGCCACGCGGCCTGCTGCCAGGCGAGCGCGGCGAGGGCCATGTAGGCGAGTGCGAGGGGCGTCGTGCCCAGCGTGTAGGCCGCCGTCTGCACGAGGCCCACACCCGAGAGCGCGAAGGTCGAGCGCGCCTCGGCCTTGATGGCGGCGTAGACGCCGCTCGCGAGCAGTCCGACGGCGCCACCCAGCCACGCCGTTCGCCACAGCAGGCGTCGCGAGCCCGCCAACCGCGGCAGCACGGTGGTCGCGATCCACGCGCCGAGCAGGAACAACGCCAGCACCTTCGCCGGGCGTCCGGACTGCAGATAGGTACCCGGCCGCACCACCGCGTAGGCGGTGTTCCACGCCCAGTAGTCGAGCGACGAGCCGCGCGCGAAGAGATCGAGCGTCGTGCGTGACGCGATGCCGAACGTTTCGCGCAGCGTGGCGCCGAAGGCCGCAAACGGGGCCCGAGGGTCGAGGGCGCCGTCCGACAGCCACACCAGCAGGTGCGTCGCGAACGGCACGGTGAACAGCACGGCCATCGCCGCGAGGCGAGCCGGCGCCGGCCGGCGCCACAGCCATGGCAGCACCAGCCCCATGACGCCGTACAAGAGCAGGATGTCACCGGCCCACAGCAGATACATGTGTGTGAGGCCGATGCCGACGAGCACCGTCATGCGCCGGCGGAAGAACCTGGCGATGTCCTGCCCGCGCGCCAGCGCGCGCGATGCCTGCAGCGCGAAGCCGATGCCGAAGAGCATCGAGAACACCGAGTAGAACTTGCCCTCGACGAGCCAGTCGATGCCGACGAGCACGGCCTGCCCCACGCCCGCGGCCGGCTGCGCCGCACGACCGGCGGCGTCCAGCATGTCGGCGCCGAAGAAGCTCGTGAGATTGGCGAGCAGGATGCCGCCGAGTGCCATGCCGCGGATGGCGTCGAGCAGCGGAAGGCGTTCGGCCGCCGCGGTCGGACCAGCGACCGCGGATTCCGGAGAGGCGGGTGGCACGTCGGGAGCCTAGGGGATGTGGGCCCTGGGCGCCCCGCGCCACTCGACCACTGGGCGATACGAGGCCGTGAGTGGTCGTCGTCAGCCGCGCACTCACGCCGGGAAGCAGATGCCATTGGTTGGTTGTGGCCAACCACTCATAGGGCGTTTCAGCCGACGCACCCCAGAACACGCGACCTCATGCGTCTTTGCAGGTAACCGTGTCACGCGTGCCTGCCCCCAATCGTTCCCTCAGGATGTCTCCCGGCGCGCGGGCGCACCGTGAACACGAAGTGCTGTTCCTCGAGCACTACGACCGCTTGTGGGTGCTGGCTCGACGGCTCGCTGGCGCCGATCGGTCGCATGCCGAAGACCTGCTGCAGGATTGCTACCTCCAGTTCGTCGACGGCGCGCCTGACCTCGCCTCGATCGATGACCCGGGCATCTATCTCGCCGCCATCATCCGCAATCTGCACGTGTCGCGGATGCGCCGTCATGCCAACCAGCCGCGGTTGCACGTCTCGCTCGAGGAGTTCGACTCGGCCGCCCTCGCGCTGCGGGCCACCCCCGCAGACCAGCAGCTGGCGGCGAGCGTGGCCCTGGCCAGAGTCTGCGCGCACCTCGGCCGGCGGAAGGATTCGTCACGCCCCGCATCGGCGCTGATCCTGCGCTTCCTGCATGACTTCGAGCCCGCTGACATCGCGCGGCTCACGGGCGCGCGCGCCGCGACGGTGCACGATTGGCTGCGGCAGGCTCGTCAGGAGGCGCGCGCCGCCGCAGAAGCCTGGCAGCACGACACGCCGGTGGCGCCCGACGGTGATGCCGACCACCGGCTGCGGGCCCTGCGGGAGGCGATCTTCGACACCTGCCGGACGCCGTGTCCGGAAGCGGGCGACTGGGCCGCGGCCTATCGCGCGTCCGCGCCGCCGCTCGACACGGTGATGCTGGCGCATCTGGTGAGCTGCCAGGCATGCCTGACGCGTGCCAGCCTGCGCGCGGGGCTCGGCGTACGCGCTTCGTCGGGCGGCGACGCGCCTCCTCCCGCGACGGGCCGCGGCGAGAGCGGCCCCCCACCGGCCCGCGAGATCGCGCGCCGCGGATCACAGCGGGGCCGCGAAACGCGCCAGCACCGTCCGCGCCAGCTGTTCGTGTCGGTCAACGGCCTTGCCGTGGGCGAGGTGTCCGTGGGGGCCACGACAACGCACGGCCGCTGGGTGGTGCGGCAGGACGAACCGATGGCCTTCGTCGAACTCCACAGCGAGCAGGGCGTGCGCATGGCGATGCTGCACGTCGTGCCGATGGCGCTCGGGCATGTGGAACAACATCTGACCGTCGCGCTTTCCGGCGAGCGGGTGCTGACGTTGTCGGTCGAGTTCTCGACCGCACAACCCGCGGTGATGGTGCACTACGAGGATCCCGGTCTGGATGCCGGCTCCGAGTTCGCTGGCGCGTGGAGGCACACCGAGGCTCCGGTCGCTCATCCGGAGCCGGGAGCCCGCTGGCGGTGGATCGCGCACCTCGCGGCGTGGCTGGGCGGCTCGCGCGCGCGCTACGCCGGCGCGCTCATGACGGCCGCCGTGGTCGTTGGACTGACGGCGGCATGGATGCTCAGGTCGCCGGACGCGCTGCCAGACGCGGCCGTACTGCTCGGGCGGGCCATCGCGGTGGAGCCGCCGGCGGGCGTGGCCGGCGCGGTCACGCTCGAGACACTCGACCTGACGGTGCGTGCGCTCGACGATCGCGAGTCAGCCACGACGTACCGGGTCGAACGCTGGACGGACCGCGAGTCGTCGCGGAATGCCATGCGCGTGCTCGATGCCGGCGACCGCGTGGTGGCTGGCCGCTGGGGAGATGGCGCCGCCAGAGAAGCCTCGGCACGCCTCGATGCGTTGGCGGTCGTGTGGCAGGCCGGACTATCGGTCGTGGCCATCCGCGATCGCTTCGTCGCCGGCCGCGAGTGCGAGACGACCGCGGACGCGGCGGCGTACCACATCACTTGCGGGAGCCCCACGGTCAGCCGCTGGCTCGACGGCGTCTACCCGTCGCTGCTCGCGCAGGTGTCAGCCCCGGCGTCGACGCTCACCGTGCGCCAGGCCACGGTGACGCTCGCGCGTCCGGCGCTCGAGGTGACGCGGCTCACGCTGGTGGCGCGGATCGACGCCGCCGACTACGAGGTCGTGGTCAGCGGCCGGACCTCCCGGCAGCTGCCTGTGGGCGCCGTGCCGGCGGGCGTCTTCGCGCCCGTGGCGGCGGTGCCAGCTCCGGCGGTGCCTGACGCCGGGCGCAGTGCTGCCACACCCGTGGCGTCGGCCTCGTTCGAGATGCAGCTCGTCGAACTCGTGGACCGCCTTGCCGGCCAGGAGCAGGTGTCGGTGCAGCGGACCAACACGACGCTCGAGGTGACAGGGCTCGTAACGCACGACGACACGAAGCGCGACCTGCTCTCCGCCATCCGCGAGCTCGACGCGACGCGGGTCGTCGCGTTCGATGTCCGAACGTTCGCGGAAGCGCCGACAGCAACCGTGCGTCCCGGAGGCCGGGAGGCGGCCCGCGTCGAGGCCTACACACTGCCGGCCGGTCCGCCGCCGTTCGAGGCGTTCCTGCGTGCCAGACACCCTGACCTGGATGCCTCCCGCACGGCCCGTGAGCTGTCGCCCCTGGTGCTCGCGGCGGCCGCCGACGTCAGGCGCCAGACACGCACGCTGCGCTCCCTCATCCGGCGGTACCCGGACGCCGTCGTGCCGGGCCTGGACAGGGACGGGCGCGCGGCCTGGGTCGCACTCGTGACGCGCCGGGCCTCGGCCGCACAGACCGCGCTCGCCCGCGTGGCGGCGTTGCTGCGTCCGTACTCCGACCTCGACGAATCGCCGCTCGCGGCCCCCGTGGACGACCCGGCCGCCGCATCTGAGTCCGATCGCCGTGCGCCGCGCGATGTCGCGGCCGTCTCGCACGCACTCGATCACGAAAGTGTGCTGCTGCACGACAGCGTGTCGCTCCTGTTTCTGTCCTCGCCTGACGAGCGTCTGCCGTGGGCCGACCTGTTGCGCGATGTTCCCGTGCATCTGGGCCGGACGTCCGCGCTCGTCGGCCAGCTGCTTCGCGCCGTGCCGCCCGACTCTGCCTCACCCACTCGATGATGGAGCCCGAATCGTGATCAGTACATGCCGTGCCTTCTGCGTAGTGATGCTGGCCCTCGTGGCCTGGCCCTCATCGGCCGCGGCCCAGGCACCCGCCGCGACGCTGGCGGTGACCGCGCTCGATGACAGCGGCGCGGTCATGGAGGGGGTCGGCATCAGAGTCGTGAACAACGACACGATGCTCGAACGCAGTGCCGTCACCGGTGCCTCCGGCGACGTCGTGTTCTCGTTCCTGCCGCCGGGCGCCTATGCGCTGCGGGCCGAGCGTGACGGCTTCGCGCCATCGGAGCTCAAGGGCGTGGTGCTCAACGTCGGCGACGATCGCGCGTTGATCATTCGGCTGCAGGTCGGCGCCGTGGCTGGCGCCGTCACCGTGCTGGCCGAGGCACGCGCCGTGGAGCGGTCGGCCAGCGTCGGCACCGTCATCGACAGCCAGTTCGTCGGCAGCCTGCCCCTCAACGGGCGCACGGCGCAGGCGCTCATCGAGCTGACGCCCGGCGTCATCACCGCGCGCACCACCTACTTCACCGCCGGACAGTTCAGCGTCAACGGGCAGCGCGCGTCCACGAACTACGCGTCGGTCGATGGCGTCAGCGCCAACATCTTCGTGACCTCGGGGTTGAACCTGCGGAATGCCGCCGGCGGCAACCAGATGGGCACGACCGCCCTCGGAGGCACGCAGAATCTGGCATCGGTGGAGGCGCTGCAGGAGTTCCGGATCCAGACCTCGACGTTCGCGCCGGAGTTCGGCCGCACGCCGGGCGCCCAGGTGTCGCTCGTCACGCGATCCGGTTCCAACGCCGTGAAGGGCGCGGCATTCGAGTTCTTCCGCCACGACGCCCTCGACGCCGTGGACTGGTTCGTCAAGCGGGATGGGCTGGTGACACCGCAGCAGCGGATGCACGACTTCGGCGCCGTGCTCGGCGGACCGGTCAAGCGCGACAAGACGTTCTTCTTCGCGGCCTACGAAGGGCTTCGCCTCGATCAGCCCCAGGTTGCGACGTGGTTCGTGCCCTCGCTGGCGGTGCGGCAGGCCGCTTCGCCAGCGCTGCGGCGTTACCTTGACGCCATTCCGCAGCCGAACGGCGCCGACTTCGGCAATGGGCAGGCGGAACTGCGCGCCACCTACAGCGATCCCGGCAGTGTCAATGCGTGGAGCGCGCGCCTCGACCACAGCCTGTCGCCGACCACCCGGGTGTTCGGCCGCTACAGTCAGACGCCGTCGAACACCACGCGGCGCTCCGGCAGTCAGCTGTCGCGGAACGATGTCGACACCGTCACGTTCACGACAGGCCTGACGACGGTGCTCGGCACCCGCATGACCAACGAGCTGCGCGCCAACTGGAGCCGGGTGGTGGCGACCACCGCCGACTCGACCGATGACTTCCTCGGCGCCACACCTCTCGATCCTGCCGCCGTGTTCCCCGCGGGCCTGTCGCTCGCCGACTCAACGGCCGGCTTCGCGTTCTTCGATGGCACGCTCGGGTGGCGGATCGGGCGGCTTGCCCGCAACCAGCAGCGACAGCTCCACCTCGTGGACACTCACACCTGGCTCGCCGGGACCCACGAACTGAAGGCCGGGGTCGACTTCCGGCGCCTGACGCCCGTGGATGGCCCGGCGAAGGGGGAGTTCGACTACTACCTCAATGACATCAGCGTCGCCGCGAGTGGCGACCCGGCCAACACGTTCCTCTACAACGCACTCTTCCGCACGGTCTCGATGCGGTTCGACAACCTGTCGGTGTTCGCCCAGGACACCTGGCGCCTGTCGCCGCGGGCGACGCTCACCTATGGGCTGCGGTGGGATCGCAATCCCGCGCCGTCAACCGACCCCTTCACCCCGGCGATCCTCAACTTCGACGATCCCGCGCGCTGGACCCTCGGCGGTGCGGACCAGCCCACCTATCGCACGCGCAACGGCAACATCGGGCCGCGCGTCGGCCTTGCCTACCAGTTGTCGGACTCTCCGCGCTGGGGACGGACCGTTCGCGCCGGGGCCGGCCTGTTCTATGACCTCGGGTCCGGTCCGGCCGGCTACCTGCCGATCAGCTATCCCCACCTGAGCGAAATTTACATCGGCGGCGTCACGATTCCCGTCGGACCCGAGGGCGCGGTGCCGCCGCTCGGCAGCAAGCCGGCGCCGGTCATCACCGCCGTCGACCCGAACCTCAGGACGCCGCGCGTCTATCACTACAGCGCGACGCTCGAACAGGCGCTCGGCAGTCAGCAGACCCTCACGCTGTCATACATCGGGTCGCGCGGGCAGGACCTGCTCTACACCCGGAGCCTGTTCGTCACCTCTGACGACGTGGCGGCGCGGGCGACGGCGGCGTCGAATGACGGCCGTTCCCGCTACAACGGCCTGCAGGCGCAACTGCAGCGACGGCTGTCGGGCGGTGTGCAGGCGCTCGTGTCGTACACCTTGTCGAAGGCGGAAGACACGCAGTCGGATGACGGCGCCCAGTACAACTACGGGCCGCCCGACAGCGAGATGTCACCGTCGACCTTCGATGTCCGCCACGCGTTCTCGGCGGCCGTCACGTGGGCGTTGCCGTCTCCATCGGCGGGTCTGGCCCGGGCACTGCTCGGCGAGTGGACGATCGATGGTGTCGTGCGGGCACGGTCTGCCGCACCGTTCAGCGTGATCGGGCGCGTGGAGCCCATCGGCGGTTTCAGCGAGACGGCCAGCCTGCGCGCCAATCGTGTGCCGGGCGTCCCCGTGTTCCTCGACGACGCGTCCGCACCAGGAGGGCGGCGCCTCAATGCGGCGGCCTTCGCGCCAGCGGCGCCAGGAGTGCATGGCGATACCGGCCGCAACGAGTTCCGCGGCTTCGGTATGTCGCAGGTGGATCTGTCGGTGCGGCGGCAGTTCTCCCTGCGCGAGCGCGCGTCCATCCAGTTCCGGGTCGACGTGTTCAACGCGCTCAACCAGACCAACTTCGCCGACCCCGTGGGCGCCGTCAGTCAGTACGAGTTCGGCAACCAGGCGATTCTCGGGCGGCCGCTGTTCGGAGAGGCGACGCAGATGCTCGGGCGCAGCCTCAGTGCGGGCGGCGGGTTGAATCCGCTGTTCCAGGTGGGCGGTCCGCGGTCGATCCAGCTGTCGATGCGCGTGGCGTTCTAGGCAGACGACGTGCTGACACGGATTGCGAAACACGAGTGGCGCGTCGTCACCCGCGAGCGGCGCCTCTGGTGGCTGGCGGCGAGTCTGCTGGTGCTGACAGCGGTGAGCGGCGCCGGCGGCCTCAACCGTCAGCAGGCCATGGTCGAGGATCGCGCCGATGCGGCCGCGCGGGACCGCTCCGCGTGGTTGGCCCAGCCGGCGAGGAACGCACACGCCGCCTCGCACTACGGCGGCTTCGCCGTCAAGGCCGTCTCGCCACTGGCGCTGCTCGATCCTGGTGTCGACCCCTACACGGGCACCATGGTGCGCATCGAGGCCCACCGCCAGGGCGAGGCGCTCTTCGCGCCCGCGCGGGAGGCGGGCGGCATCCTGCGCTTCGGCCTGCTCACGCCGTCGATGGTGCTCCAGACGCTGATGCCGCTGCTCGTGATCTTCGCCGGCTTCGCCATCGTGTGCGACGAACGCGCGCACGGCACGCTGGCGCTGCTCTGTGCCCAGGGCGTCAGCGTCCGGCGGCTGGTGTTCGGCAAGTTCGTCTCGCTGCTGGCGCTCAGCTGGGGAATGGCGGCACCGGTGCTGATCGTATCCGTCGCGTTACTGGCGGGCGCCAGCGGGCCGCTGGTGGCCGATGACATGCTGCGGCTGTTCGTCTGGGTCGTGCTGCACCTCCTGTATCTGGCCGTCGTTGCGGCCTGTACCGTCGCCGTCTCGACGCGGGCGGCGTCCGGCCGTGCCGCGCTCACCGTGCTGCTCGCCGGATGGACCGTGGGCGTGCTGCTGCTGCCGAAGGCCGCTGCGAACATCGGCGCCGGCTGGCATCCGCTGCCGTCGCGAGCGGCGTTCGACGAGCGCGTGACCCGCGACATCGCCGATGGGATCGACGGCCACAGCCCGGACGCCGCGCGGCGGCGGCTCATCGAACAGGAGGCTCTGCGCCGCTATGGCGTCAGTCGCGTCGAAGACCTGCCGGTCAACCTCGACGGCCTCGTCCACGAGGCCAGCGAGGCCTACTCGACGGACGTCTACGTCAGGCACTTCACCGCGCTGCAACAGACCATCGCGCAGCAGAATCGCCTGACCGGCCTCGTGAGTGCCGTCAATCCGTTCGTGGCCATCCGCGCCCTGTCGATGGCCGTCGTCGGCACCGACTACACGCATCATGTGGCGTTCCATCTCGCGGCCGAGGCATACCGCCGGCGCATGGTCACCGCGATGAATACGTGGCTGACCCACGAGACGCGTACCGGCGACTGGGAGTCGCTGGCGGACGTGTCCCTATGGGCCTCCGTGCCACCGTTCGCCTACGAGCGGCCCTCGCTTCGGCAGGCCGTGCGGGCCCGTGCCGTCGCGGCCGTTGGTCTCGTGCTGAGCCTCGCCGCGGCCGGCGCGTGGCTCACCGCCGCCGCGCGCCGCGCGCCCGTGGTGGCGTCGGCGTGACGCTGGCCGGCCGGATCCTCGTCACCGAAAGCCGGCAGCTTCTGCGCAGCCGGATCGGCGTGGGGATGGCGCTGCTCCTGCTCGCCAGTGGAGCCTACGGCATCGCCGCAGGTTCGGCGCAGATGCGGTCGCAGGCCGCGACTATCGACGCCCTGCAGCAGAAGGAAACGTCGCGGCTCGCTGCGCTGCGGACCGCGGTTGGCCAGGCGACCTACGCCATGTCGATTGATGGGGAGGCGGCCCGCGTCGTCTACGACCGTCCGGCCGCGCTGGCCGCGCTCGCGGTCGGGCAGCGCGACGTGCTGCCGTTCTACCGCCACGTGAGCGGCCGCACGCTCATCTACGACGGCGCCGGTGTGCATTTCGACGGGATGGCCGACGACATCGCCAATCCCGAGCGGCTGTTGACCGGCAACTTCGACCTCGCGTTCGTGCTCGTATTCCTCGTGCCGCTGGCGCTCATCGCGGTGTCCTACGATGTCCTGTCGGGCGACCGCGAGGCCGGCACTTTCGCGCTCTGGGCCGCCTCGGGCACGGCGCTGCCGGCGATTGTCGCCTGGCGCCTGCTCGGACGCGCGCTGCCGATCGTGCTCCTCTCGGTGATGCTCGTGGTGTTCGGCGCCCTCTGGCCGGCGCCGATAGAGACCGCCACCGGCGATGTGGCCGTGATGGTGCTCGTTGCCTGGGGATACCAGGTGTGGTGGCTGGGCGTAGCGCTCATCGTGATTGCCGCTGACCGCAGCTCCGCCGCGAACGCGCTCACGCTGTTGGCGGCCTACCTCGCCGTCACCGTCATCGTGCCGGCCAGCATCGGGCTGGCGATGGAGGCCGTGGCTCCGCCGGCGTCACACGCGGCGTCGGCGCGCTTGATCCGGGATCGCAATGACGCGCTCTGGGGTGAGATCGACCTCGCGGCGTGGGAGCGTTTCCACCAGGCGGTGCCTGATCTACCCCGCGATGCGTCTGTCAACCTTCAGCCGGCTCTCGAGGATGCCCTCGCGTACGGGAAGAAGATCGTCGTCTGGCACTACCTTATGGACGATCTGGCCTTGCCCGAACTCGATCGCTCCTTGAGCGCGCTGCGTCGCCGCGACTCGATGACGCGTCGGTTTCACGCCGTCGCTCCGGCCGTCCTGACATCGGACCTGCTGGCGGCGATCGCCCGCACCGACGTGCCAGCCCATCTGGTCTTCCAGGACGCCATTCGCACCTACCAGGCGGCGAATGCCCGGCGCCTGCGCGAGTTGATGTTTCCGGGCACGAGACTGGCGGCGGCTCACTTGCCCCTGTATCCGGCCTATCGACCGCCCGCGACGCGCCCGCTGCGAACAGACCGGCCGTTCCTCCTCGCCATCGCCACGCTCTTTGCGACCGCCGTGAGCCTCGTCGGGGTGGGCTGGTGGCGCCTGACGCGCACGTTCCGCCCGCGATGACCCGCGACGTTCCGGCCCGGCCCCGCCCTCTTTCGGCGGTGTGGCCACACGCACGCGCGCTGTCCGTGGTGCTGCTGACGGCGCTGGCG
>JALHON010000056.1 GCA_022842985.1 Acidobacteriota bacterium
CCTGCCGGCCTCCATGCGGGCGATGCTCGACCTGCTGCCGGCGCACCTGCCGTCACCCGACCAGCCGCCGGCCATCACCGCGGCGCGCGGAGTGCGGCGGGGTCGCGTGGCCCTCATGACCGGCTGCGTGCAGAGCGTGCTGCGGCCTGGCGTGACGAACGCCGCGATCCGCGTGCTCGCGGCGCAGGGCGTCGAGGTGGTGGTGCCACCCGACCAGGGCTGCTGCGGCGCCCTCGCCCGCCACGCCGGCGACCACGCGCACGGCACCGGGCTTGCCGCCGCGCACGCCGGCCGCTTTCCGGCGGATGTCGATGCGGTGCTCGCGACCGCGGCCGGGTGCGGCTCGTCGATGAAGGACACGCACACGACCGGCGCGCCGGTGCTCGATGTGCTCGAGTATCTCGATCGCCTGGGTCTCGTGACGCCGCTCGCGCTTCCGGCGCCGGCGCGCGTGGCGTATCAGGACGCCTGTCATCTCGCGCACGCGCAGCAGATCACGGCGGCGCCGCGGCGGCTGCTCGGCGCCATCGATGGCCTGACGCTCGTGCCGCTCGCCGAGAGCGGCCTCTGCTGCGGCTCGGCGGGTCTCTACAACGTCGAGCAGCCGGCGCTCGCGGACGCGCTTGGGCGGCGCAAGGCCGAGGCGGTGGCCGCCTCCGGCGCCACGATCGTGGCCTCGGCGAACATCGGCTGCCTCACGCAGCTCACCGCCTCGCTCGCCGCCGCCGGCCACGTGGTGGACGTCGCGCACGCCGTCGAAGTGCTCGCCATGGCGCTGCCGGGACGGCGCGGGCCACAATAGCCCATGCGCCTCCTCCTCGATTACGGCAGCGACGGTCTGCCGGTGGACGTGCCCGACGACCGCACGGTGGTCGTCGCGCCCCGCCACACGCCCGCCGTCGCCGATCCGCGTGCCGCACTCGACGAGGCCCTCGCGCAGCCCCTCGCCGGTCCCCCGCTCGCCGCACTCGTCGCGCCCGGCCAGCGGGTGGCCATCTCGATCTGCGACATCACGCGGGCACAGCCGCGCCAGGTGATGGTGGAGGCGATCCTCGCGGCGCTGCCCGCGACGCGCCTCGACGATGTGACGCTGCTCGTGGCGACCGGCACCCACCGCGCCAACACGCCCGAGGAGCTGACGCGGATGCTGGGGCCCGACCTCGTGGCCCGCTGCCGCATCGTCAACCACGACGCCCGCGACGAGGGCGCGCTCGCCTTCGCCGGCACGACCTCACGCGGCGTGCCCGTGTGGCTCAACCGCCACTGGCTCGAGGCCGACGTCCGCATCACGACCGGATTCGTCGAGCCGCACTTCTTCGCCGGCTTCAGCGGCGGCCCGAAGATGGTGGCGCCCGGCCTCGCCGGCCTCGCCACGACGCTCGTGCTGCACGACGCGCGGCACATCGGGCACGCGAACGCCGTGTGGGGCATCACCCACGGCAACCCCATTCACGACGACGTGCGCGAGATCGCGGCGCTGACCGGCGTGACCTTCGCGGTGGATGTCGCGCTCAACCGCGATCAGGCCATCACGCGCGTCTTCGCCGGCACGCTCTTCGACGAACACGCCGCCGCGTGTGCCTTCGTGAAGGACACGGCGATGTGTCCGGTGGACGGCCGCTTCGATGTCGTCCTGACGACCAACTCCGGCTATCCCCTCGATCAGAACCTCTACCAGGCCGTGAAGGGCATGTCGGCGGCTGCCTGCATCGTGAAGCCGGGCGGCACGATCGTGTGCGCGGCCGAGTGCCGCGACGGCGTCCCCGATCACGGCCCGTACGGCCGCCTGCTGCGTCAGCGCCGCTCGCCCGCTGAACTGCTCACCATGGTGGAAGAACCCGGATTCGCCGAGCAGGACGCCTGGCAGGTGCAGGTGCAGGCGCTCATCCAGCAGAAGGCCCGGGTGTTCGTGAAGGCCGACGGCCTGAGCCACGAGCAGCTCAGGCAGGCCCACTTCGAGCCGGTGACCGATGTGGGCATCGCCGTGCGCGAGGCCCTGGGCCAGGCCGGTCCGGGGGCGACGCTCGCCGTGCTGCCGCACGGTCCGCAGACGATTCCCTACGTGCGCTGAACGGGACCTGGCGAGGTCAGGCCTCGACGCGGATCTCGCGCGTCCACTGCGAGTTGTCTTCGCGGCCGCTCGCGATTTCGGCGTCGCGTTCGGCCTTCGTGGGCTGCACCTTGCCCTGCGCGTCGATGGCGCGCGAGACGACGGTGTGCGTGCCGGGCGTCAGGTTCGCGGTGGTGAACGACCACAGCACCCAGCCATACTTCGCGCGATTCGGCAGGCGGGCGGCCGTGGCCGGCAGCGGATCGATGGTGGCGGCCTGCCAGGGCCCGCCGTCCACGGAGACCTCCACCGCCTTGATCGGCGTCTGACCGCCCCAGGCGGGTCCCGCGATCCGGTACTGCCAGTCGGCGCCGCGCTTCGTGCGGGTGACGCGCGCCACGATCGACTTCAGGCGGTTCTTCGAGATCGAGGTGTCGATCCACATCGGCCCGTCGGGCGTGGCCACCGAGCGCAGCGAGAGGTAGTTGCGCACCTGGTGCTGCCCTTCGTACCGCCGGTCGAGCACTTCGATGCGGCCGAGCCACTTCACCTGCGTCATGCCGTACCAGCCGGGC
Source organism: Acidobacteriota bacterium (assembly GCA_022842985.1). Classification (GTDB taxonomy): domain Bacteria; phylum Acidobacteriota; class Vicinamibacteria; order Vicinamibacterales; family UBA2999; genus CADEFD01. Next base: position 2,626 of record JALHON010000056.1, read on the forward strand.
ACGAGCAGCCGCACCGGGAAGCCCTGATCGCGGGGAATCGGCTGGCCGTTCAGCGCGAAGGCGAGCATCGTGTCGGGATGCAGCGCGTCGAGCAGATGGATGGCGCGGCCGTGCGGCGCGGCGTACTCGCGATTCCCCGCCTGGAACTTCTTCTCCTTCTCCATGTCGAGGCCGAGGAAGAGCACTTCGCGGGCCTCGGGCGTGAGCCCGGCCTCCTCGAGAATCGACTTGAGCCCCACGCCGGTCCAGACGCCGTTCGACAGCAGACCGGCCATGCGGTTGGGCCGCGTGGAGTTGCCGGAACACTCGAGCGTGACGGCCTCCTCGCGGCGATCGCGGCGGGCCTTCAGCTGGTCGAGCGTGAACTCGAGCGGCGTCTTCACGAAGCCGCCGACGCGCAGGCGGTAGGTCGCGGCGTCCACCTCGGGCGAGGTGGTCTGCGCAAACGCGTAGTGCTCGTCGTTGGGCGTCGCCCAGCTCGTGAGCTGGCGCAGGTCCACGCAGCGCACGCGCGGCGTCGCCTCGGAGGCCAGGATGCGGAACGCGTCGGTGTAGTCGGTGAGCGTGACGGGCTCCTCACCGCCCTGCCGCGCCCAGGCCGCTTCGGGGATTCCCAACGACGCCAGCCAGGCCAGGCCGGCGGCACTCTGCGCGATCATCTCTCGACGGGTGGACTCGCTCACGGCAACTCCTCGCCGGAGAGTTTACCGCCTCCCGGCGGCGCTGTCCTGCCACCCGCTCCGGCGTGCCGGGGCCGCCGCACGTTCGAGCGTCTCCAGCACCGCCTGCCGGAGCGCCAGACCACGGAAGGGCTTGCCGATCCGCACGTTCGGCACGGCGTCGAGGAACGCCTCGACATCCGCCTCGAAGACGCCGCCGCTCATGAAGATGACACGTCCGGCCAGCGCGGGATGCGCCGCGCGCAGTGCCTGAAAGAACGCCATCCCCGACATGACCGGCATCGTCACGTCGACCAGAATCACGTCGAAGGCGCGGCCGCCCTCGATGAGGGCGAGGGCGTGACGCGCGTCGGTCGTGGTCTCGACGTCGTAGTCGTGCAGGATGCGGCCCATCACGCTCAGCAGCAGTTCCTCGTCGTCGATGACGAGCACGCGGGCAGCGCGGCTCGCTTCTCGCGTCGCGCGCGCGTCGAGCGGCGGGCGAAGCGCCGGGGGAGCGTCGTCGCTGACAGCCACACTTCCATCCTTTGCGTGAGGACCGACCGTCACGCGGCGGGCACGGCCGCCAATCGACGGGCACGCGCCACTGGACCGGCGCGTGTCCCTCTTGTGTACATGCCCTGCGGCTCAGATGGAATCAGACAAACACCGAGTCTGCCTCCGGACGGAGGCCCGGCCCCCCTACGATGCGTCCGTCGTGGCCGCCGGCAGTGCGGGCCGCACGCCCAGATGGTGCAGCACGAACGCGTAGATGTCGGCGGTGCTCTCGATCTGCTTCTTCGTGTTGCTGGCGCCGTGGCCGCTCTTCGTGTCGACGCGGATGAGAACGGGCGCCGGTCCCGCCTGCGCCGCCTGCAGCGTGGCCGCGTACTTGAACGAGTGCGCCGGCACGACGCGGTCGTCGTGGTCGGCCGTCGTGACGAGCGTGGCCGGATAGCGCGTGCCGGGCTTCAGGTTGTGAAGCGGCGAGTAGGCGTAGAGCGCCTTGAACTCCTCCGGGTTGTCGCTCGAGCCGTAGTCGGCAATCCAGTTCCAGCCGATGGTGAACGTGTGGAAGCGGAGCATGTCCATCACGCCCACCTGGGGAATCGCCACGGCGAAGAGCTCCGGCCGCTGGTTCATGACCGCGCCGACGAGCAGACCGCCGTTCGAGCCGCCCAGCATGGCGAGTTTCGGCGATGACGTGTACTTGTTCGCGATGAGCCACTCGGCCGCGGCGATGAAGTCGTCGAAGACGTTCTGCTTCTTCAGCTTCGTGCCGGCCTCGTGCCACGCCTCGCCGTACTCGGCGCCGCCGCGCATGTTGACCGACGCGTAGACCACGCCCTGCTCCAGCAGCGCAATCCGGAGCGCGCTGAAGGCCGGCGGCGTGTTGACGTTGAAGCCGCCGTAGCCGTACATGAGCGTCGGGTTCTGTCCCGTCTTCTGCAGCCCGCGCTTGTGGGTGAGGAACATCGGCACCTTCGTGCCGTCCTTGCTCGTGACGAAGACCTGCGTCACCTCGTAGTCGCCGGCGCGGAAGCCGGGGATCGTCACCTCGCGGAACGGCGTCGAGGTCTTCGCCGCCACGTCGTAGCGGAAGATCGTGGGCGGGTAGTTGAACGACGTGTAGGTGTAGAAGATGTCGGTGTCGTCGCGGCGCCCGCCGAGTCCCGACACCGTGCCCGGGCCGGGCAGTGCGATCTCGTGCTCCTGGCGGCCGGTCAGGTCGAAGACGTAGGCGCGCGACGTGACGTCCTTGAGGTAACTCGCAAACAGCTTGCCGCCCCCGGTCGAGACGCCGTCGAGCGGTTCGGGACGTTCGGGCAGGACGTCCTTCCAGGCCGCTTCGGCCGGCGTCTTCGGATCGAACAGGAACACGCGGCCGTTCGGCGCGCCGCGGTCGGTGGAGACCAGGAACGTCGTGCCGACGTTGTCGACGACGGTGAAGGTGTCGTCGCCGATCTCGCCGACGATCGGGTGGAACGTCGTGTCCTTCGACGCCAGGTCGCGGTAGAAGACCGCGTTGCCCTTCTTCCCCTTCCCGCGATCCGAGACCGTGAGAATGAGGAAGCGCTCGTCTTCGGTCACGTCGACCGTGTGGAACCGTTCGGGGTTGGCGGGATCGGAGAAGATCTTCTGATCCGCCGACTGCGGCGTGCCCACCTTGTGGAAGTAGACCTCGTGGTTGACGTTCTTGGCCGAGAGGTCGCGGCCGCCGCTCGGCGCGGGGTAGCGGCTGTAGAAGAAGCCGTCGCCCGCCCACGCAGCGCCCGACACCTTGACCCACTGCACGACGTCCTGACGCGGCTGCTTCGTCGCCACGTCGAGCACGCGGTATTCCATCCAGTCGGACCCGCCCTGCGACAGGCCATAGACGGCCAGGCGGCCGTCCTTCGACACGCTGAACACCGAGAGCTTGGTCGTGCCATCGGGCGAGAGCGTGTTCGGATCGAGCAGCACCGACGGCGTGCCGTCGAGCCCCTGCTGCGTGTAGATCACGGCCTGGTTCTGCAGGCCGTCGTTCTTCGAGAAGAACCAGGTGGTGCCGCGGCGCTCGGGCGGGCTGAACTTGGGATAGTTGAAGAGCTGCTCGAGGCGGCGCGTGAGCGCCCCGCGGAACGGAATCGTGTCGAGATGCGCGAAGGTGACGCGGTTCTGCGCCTCGACCCATGCCGCCGTCTCGGCCGACGTGTCGTCTTCGAGCCAGCGATACGGATCGGGCACGGCGACGCCGTGGTAGGTGTCGACGTGATCGACGCGGCGCGTAGTGGGATAAGTCATCGTGGGCGGCTCGGGGGCGGAACAGGCAGAGGCGACGACCAGGGACGCGGCGGCCAGATATCGTCGGGACATGATGTGATCCTCAGCGAGGGCCAGTGTAGCCGGGTCCGCGCAGTGGCCGCCCCGGACGTTCGTCGGTGATGGCGCCGTTGCGCACGACGGCCCTGCCGTTCACGAGGACATCGCGCATGCCGGTCGAGTACTTCGTGGGCTGTTCGAAGGTGGCCAGGTCCTTCACGGTGGCCGGGTCGAACACCACGAGGTCCGCGAACATGCCGGGGCGCACGAGGCCGCGGTCGGTGATGCCCACGCGAATGGCCGCCTGGGAGGTGGCCTTGCGCACGGCGTCTTCGAGCGTGAGCACGCCGTCCTCCCGCACGTACTTGCCGAGCACGCGGGTGAAGGTGCCCCAGGAACGCGGGTGCGACTTCGACTGTGACAGCGGGCCGTCTTCGGCGCGGGCGCCCGAGTCGGTATCGAACGACACCCACGGCGTCTTCATCGCCGCCACCACGTCGTCTTCGCGCATGATCGAGATGATGACGTCCGACTGCGCCTTGTCGGCGATGACGAGGTCGATGGCGGCATCGCGGGGGTCCTTCCCCATCGCCTTGCCGATCTCGACGAAGTTCATGCCTTCGTACTGGCGCAGCGATGGATCGAGCACCGTGCTCAGCATCACGCCGGCCGGCCCGCCCGAGCCGTACCACTGGTTCTCGTAGGGCGCGTTCGGGTCGTCCATCTCGCGCTTCACCCTGGCGCGCACGGCCGGATCCTGAAGGCGCGTCAGCATGGCCTGCGTGCCACCTTCGCGCACCCACACCGGCAGGCAGGCATCGAGCCCGTTCGACGCGCGGTCGTAGGGGTAGATGTTGGCCGAGACGCGCAGACCCCTGGCGCGCGCCGCCTCGATGCGGCGGAGCACCTCCGGCATCTTGCCCCAGTTGGCCCTGTAGGCGGTCTTCAGGTGCCAGATCTCGGCCGGGATGTCCGCCTGCTCGGCGATCGTGAGCACCTCGTCCACCGACTCGAACACCTTGTTGCCCTCGGAGCGCTGGTGCGTGATGTAGATGCCGCCGGCCGCGGCCGCGGTCTTCGCGAGCGCCACGAGTTCGTCGGTGGTCGAGAAACGGTTCGGGATGTACTGCAGCGACGAGCTGAGGCCCAGTGCGCCCTCGGCCATGGCCTGCGCGACGAGCGCCTGCATCTTCGCGATCTCGTCGGCCGTGGCGGCGCGATCGGCCTTGCCGATGACGTAGTCGCGCAGGCCCCCCGAGCCCACGAACGTGCCGATGTTGACCGCCGACCGGGTGCGTTCGATCTTCGCGAAGTACTCGGCGAGGGTGCGGAAGTCCTGCGGCACCTTGAAGGCGTCGTAGCCGGCCTTGCGGTCCGCGAGCATCTGGTCGTTCAGCGGCGCAATCGACACGCCCTCGCCGGTGATCTCGGTGGTGATGCCCTGGGTGATCTTGCTCGCGACGCGGTTGTCGACGAGCACGTTGAATTCCGACTGCCCGAGCAGGTCGATGAAGCCGGGCGCCACGACGTGGCCGCTGGCGTCGATGCGCGTCGCCGCGTCCGCCGCGGAGAGATCGCCGAGGGCGGTGATGCGGTCGCCGACGATGCCGACGTCGGCTTCGAACCACGGCGCGCCGGTGCCATCGACGACACGGCCGTGGCTGATCACGACATCGAACCGCACCGTGGACGCGGCGGGCGTGGTCCGCGAGGCGGACGGCGGCGGTCCGCCGCACGCGGCGGCCACCACCGCGGCCGCCAGGACTCCCAGCAGATCGACACGCATGCGCTTGAACATGGCGCCGATTGTAACGGGGTCTGTCACGGTCACGACGTGTCACCCCGTTACAATCGCGGCGTCGTGACGCGTCTCCGCCGCCTGCTCGCCCTCGCGCTCGCCCTGTGGGGACTGACACTCGCCGGGGCGGCTCAGACGCCCGTCACGACGCGGCCGTTCCTCGGCGTGACGCTGACGGACCTGACGGTCTCGGCGCCGCGTCCCGCGCGGATGCTCGTGGCCCAGGTGGACCTCGGGGCGCCCGGCATCCGCATCGCCGTGTCACCGCCGGCCGGCAGGCGAGAGGCGGTGCGCGAGACCACGCTCGACTTCCTCGCGCGTACCGGCGCCCAGCTCGCCGTGAACGCCCACTTCTTCCTGCCCTTCCCCTCGGACGAGCTCGATGCCTGGCTCATCGGCCTGGCCGCTGCCGACGGCCGCGTCTACTCGGCCTTCGAGACGCCCGTACAGGACTTCGCCCTCGTCGCCGACGCGCCGGCCCTGCGCTTCGACCGGCGGCAGCGCGCCCGCATCGTGCACCGGCGCCCGGGCGGCGACGCGACGCGCGTGCGTGAACGCGGAGAGGTCTGGAACGCGGTGGCGGGCTCGGCGCAGATCCTGACGGCGGGCGTCGTCACGATTCCTGCGTATCGCGACGCCACGCATCCGGAAGGCGCGCTCCGGCCCGGGCCCGACGGGCGCTACGACCGCTCGCGCTCGTGGTACGACCTCGTGACCTCGCGCACCGTGGCCGGGCTCTCGAAGAACCGGCGCACGCTGACGCTCGTGACCGTGGACGGCAAGGTCGGCGTGGCCGGCCTCACGCCGGCCGAGATCGCCGCCCGCCTCGCGCGCGACTTCGGCGTGTGGGACGCCATCAACCTCGACGGCGGCGGCTCGACCACGATGGCGTGGCGCGACCCGGCCACCGGCGAGCCGGCGCTGCTCAACACGCCCACCGATGGCCCGCGCGGCCGCGCCGTGGCGAGCAGCCTGGCCGTGTTCGCGCGTCCGGCGCCTACGCGCCCGGCCCCGCGGCCGTGAGGGTGAGATAGCCGACACCGTCACGCACGGTCAGCGCGGTGCCGAACGGCGCGGAGAGCCGGATGACGTCGTTCAGGATCTTCTGCGCCAGCGCCGGGTCCGCGAGCATCGGACGGCCACGCACGTGGCGCGGCTGGCCGAAGCCGAGAGCGATCGGGTGCAGCGCGACCTCCACCAGCCGCTCGCCGTCGAAGCGCGGCATCGCCACCACCGATTCCCAAATCAGGCGGTCGGCCGGAAACCCTGACTTGTCGTTGTTGTAGCGCCGGTTCAGATAGTCATTCGGCTGACCGTCCACGCCGAGGCTCTGCTCTTCGTAGTTGTCCGTGGGATAACGCAGCAGCGTCTCGTTCTGGAAGACGAAGTCGCCGAGGCTGTAGAAGATCGGACGGCCCTTGTAGATTTCGATGCCGCGCAGCACGTGCGGCCCGTGGCCGACGAACATGTCGGCGCCGGCATCGACCATGGCGCGTGCGAAGGTCGGCAGGAACATGGCCGGCTCGGTGATGCCCGCGCGGCCGGATTCGTGCGCGTGGATCGAGACGATGACGTAGTCGGCGAGTGTCGCGGCGCTCTTCACCACCGCGGCAATCTCCTGCAGGTCCTTCGGATTCGGTTCGGTGCGGATGCCCGGCGCCGGCCCCGCCACGAATCGCCGGCCCACGAACGTGAGCGTGTCGCCGGCCGCCGCGGGACGCCCGGTGACTTCGCCGGCGGCGAGGCGCAGTTGCTCGAAGCGCTCCGGCGTCACGACGTAGGTGGTCGTGAAGCGCAGCGGGCTGAGCCCGGGCCGCGCCGGCACGTCGCCGCGGGTCGTGCCCGCGCGGGAATGGTCGGGGAAGGTCGAGGCCACGGCCACGAGCGCTACGCGGCCGCGTGGTGTCTCGAGGAACTTCGCCTCCCGCGCCTCCGCCAGGCTCTGCCCGACGCCGGCCGCGACGATGCCGGCCTGGGCCACGTGCGCCTGGGTCGCGCGCATCCCGGCCACGCCGTAATCGCCGGTGTGGTTGTTGGCGAGCGACCCCAGATCGAAGCCGGCCCAGGCCAGGTCCTTCGCCAGCGCCGGCTCGGCACGCATGTAGGTGCCGCCGCTTTCGTTCATCGGATACATCTCGAAGTCGTGGAACAACATCTCGATGTTCGTGAACGCGGCGTCCGCGCCGCGCACGAGGGCCATGAGCCGCGTGAAGGACGGCTCGGTGTACACCGAGAGCTTCCGCGTGATGATCGAATCGCCCGTGAGGGCGAAGGTCATGCCGGACGGCGCCTGCTGCGCCTCGAGACCGGCGCGGCTGTCGGCGATCCAGACGCCGAACGCCGTCACCCAGATGAGCGCCACTACGACTCGCGATCGCATGCCGTCCTCCTGCCGCCCGCCGGGCGGCTCCATGCCGGGCGATGCTACTCCATGAACTTGCGGATGGTGTTGCCGAACGACTCGCGGCCGGTGGCGGGATCGTAGACGATGACCGGCATGAACCGACCGCGAATCTTCTGCGGATTGGCGCGCGCGTAACCCATCAGCGTCTCGGCAAGGCCGACCTTGTTGGCCGACACGTCCGGGTCGTGCGGGTACGACGTGAAAAGGTCGGTGAGCGCGACCGGCCACGGCGTGCCGCGCAGCAGCCCGTCCACGACCGCCCCCTTGAGCACGTTGTGCGAGAAGTTGAAGAAGAACGAGAGTGGCGAGTACCGCGTGGCGGTGGGCCGGAACGCCTCGAACTCCTCGCGCAGGCGGTCGCGATGCGCGAGCAGCAGCTCGCGGGCGCGTGACCGTTCCGCTTCGTGCGGGATAAGCGTCGTAAAGGGCGCCCCCACGAAGGCGCGGGCATCGGGCGTGAGCCCGTTCAGGAGCGCCTCGATCACGAAGTCCCGCGCCGGCCCGAACTCGCCCGCCTCGGTCATCCGCACGTATTCCTCGGCCGCGCCGGCCACGGCGAAGCAGAGCCACGGATAGTCCGCGACGTTGTCGTCACGCATCTTGATCGTGTCGCGCGCGTAGGTCGCTTCGAACCCGAAGCGCAGGTGCGAGCCCATCGCGGCGCAGTGCTGGAGCGCCGTGCGCGTGCGGCGCATCGGCCCGAGCGTGCGCACCTTCGTGAGGAGCATGTCGTAGCCGTGCTCCTGCAGCTCGTAGTGCGCGGTGGCGATGAGGGCGAGCCCCTCGGCATCGTCGCAGAAGCGCTGGCCGCTGCCGTCGGGCCCCTGCACGCGCGCGAGCAGCGTCTCCACGAGCGCCAGATGCTCCTCGGGACGGCCGTCGTCCCAGCCGCGCAGTGAGAGCAGCGCCAGCAGATACATCAGGTAGTAGTCGAGCAGGATCGCGAGGACCCCGCGGTCGGGCCGGTCCTGTCCGCGCAGGCGGATGATGTAGTTCAGCACGTCCACCGCGATGGTGTCGTCGTTCACGCGGTCGGCCACGCCGTCCCAGTCGTTGAGCGCGTGCAGGCCTTCCTCCGCGCGCGTGCGGCCGTCGTAGTCGGCGATGGCGACGCTCAGATCGATGCGGCGGGCGCCCACGTGCCAGACGTGCGTGCGCATGCCGTCGCGCAGGCGCAGCAGCGCGTGTTCGAGGTTGCGGCCATCGGCGGCAAAGGCGAGGATGTCGGCCCGCACGTCGAGCAGCCCGTCGATGAGGTGGCAGACATCGGCGAACGGCACAGCCGGGGGACGGGGCGCTGGACGGGAGGATGGGGACGTAGGCATGGGATCGCGCGTGGCTGCCCGCATTATCCCGTCTGCACGGCGCGCGGTGAAGGCCTGTCGTCGCCGGTCCGATACACCGGCATCGGGAGGCCCGTGCTACGCTGGCCGGCAGCCTCCCCCAAGGGGTGCCCATGTTCGTCCGGATCCTGCCGCTCCTCATCGCGGCCCTCGTCACCGCGCTGCCGTCTGCGGCGCACGCCCAGCTCCGCGCCCGTCTTCTCGCCTCGGGCTTCAACCGGCCGAACGGGGTCGTCTTCGATCCGGTGGTGCCGGGCGCCATTCACGTCGTGGACCAGAGCGGCCTGGTGCGCACGTTCGTGAATGGTGCCGAGCGCCCCACGCCGTTCCTTGATCTCCGGACGGTGATCTCGGGCGGCAACGACGAACGTGGCCTGCTCGGACTGGCGTTCCCGCCGGATGCCGCGACCAGCGGCCGCGTGTTCGTGAACTTCACGAACCGCACGGGCGCCGGCAACACGGTGATTGCGCGGTTCACGCGTTCGGCAGCCGATCCGCTGGTGGCCGACCCGGCATCGAGGTTCGACCTGCGGTTCCCCGACGGGATGGGCGGCGTCCAGCCGTTCATCACGCAGGACTTCTCGAATCACAACGGCGGCAATCTCGTCTTCGGCCCCGACGGCTATCTGTACATCGGCATGGGCGACGGCGGCTCCGGCAACGACCCGAACAACCGCGCGCAGACGCCCAACTCGCTGCTGGGCAAGATGCTCCGCATCGACGTGGCGGGCAACAACGCCAACGGGTACACGATTCCGATGACCAACCCGGTGTTCCCGACCATGACGCCGGCGCTCGGTGAGATCTGGTCCTTCGGTCTGCGCAACCCGTGGCGCTACTCGTTCGACGACGTCGGTCCGGGCGCCACGAACGCGCTCATCGTCGGCGACGTCGGCCAGGGCGACCGCGAAGAGATCAACATCGAGCCCACCGGCCAGGGCGGCCGGAACTACGGCTGGCGGCAGTTCGAGGGCACGCTCGACAACAACGACGTGCCGCAGCTTGGATTGGCATACGGCGTCCACCAGCGGCCAGCCTTCGAGTACTCGCACGCCGTGGGCCAGGCCATCACCGGCGGCTACGTCTACCGCGGCCGGGCACTCGGCGCGGCCTACCAGGGGCGGTACTTCTACGCGGATTGTGTGCAGGGCAAGGTCTTCTCGCTCGGATGGAGCATCGACGGCGTGACCGGTGAGCCAGTGGCCGGCACCAACACCGAACACACCAGTGAGATGGGCGGGCCGTTCCGGTGCATCGGCGCCTTCGCGCGCGACCCGAACGGCGAGCTCTACTTCATGGACTTCGGCTATTCGGCGTCGAACACCGGCCGGGTATTCGTCATCGAGGCCGCCGGCGCGTCGGCCCCGGGCGCGCCGACGAACCTCGCGGCGACGGTCAGCGGCAGCACGGTGAACATCTCGTGGAACGCGCCGGCCTCGGGCGGCGCGGCCACGGGTTACCGCCTCGAAGCCGGCACGGCGCCGGGCCTCTCGAACATCACGACGTTCCAGACGACGTCGACCGGCATCGCCGTGCCCGGCGTGCCCACCGGCCAGTACTTCGTGCGCGTGCGTGCCACGAACGCCGTCGGCACGAGCGCGGCCACGAGCGACCTCACGATCAACGTCGGCTGCACGCCGCCGGCTGCCCCCGCGACGTTCACCGCCGCGGCGGCGAACCGCACCGTGTCGCTCGCCTGGACCCTCGTGCCGGGCTCGACGCAGACCATCATCGAAGCCGGCTACGCGCCGGGCGCAACCGCGCTGACGATTCCGATTGCCGCACCGGGCGCCAGTGCCGCCTTTGCCGGCGTGCCGCCGGGCACCTACTACGTGCGCACGCGCGGCGTGAACGCCTGCGGCCAGGGCGCGGTGTCGGTCGAACGCACGCTCGTCGTGCAGTAAGCACACGCTTCGCGGATCACGGGCCGGCCCGGCGGCCGGCCTGTGATACCGTCCGCCCGTGCGCTCCCTGCTACTCGCCGCCGCGCTGGCGCTCGCGCCTATTGTGGCGATGGCACAAGGGCCGCCGCGGGCGCCCGTGGCCTCACCTGATCCGGCCCGCTTCGACGCCGACATCGCCGCCTTCGAGGCCGAGGACCGCGCCACCGCGCCACCCGCCGGCGCCACGCTCTTCGTGGGCAGCTCGAGCATCCGTTACTGGGATGTGGCGCGCGCCTTCCCTGCCCTGCGCACGATCCGCCGCGGCTACGGCGGCTCGCACGTCTCCGACACACTCCACTTCTTCGACCGGATCGTCCTGCGCTATCGGCCGTCCCTCGTGGTGTTCTACGCGGGCGACGCCGATGTCTCCGGCGGCAAGGACGCCGCGACGATCGCCGCCGACACGCTCGTGCTCGTGCGCCGCATCCACGCGCAGCTGCCCGCGGCCGCGGTCGTCGTCATCGGCACGAAGCCGAGCCCGCTGCACTGGCCGCACATCGCCACGATCCGCGAGGCGAACCGGCGTGTGCGCGACGGCCTGGCGAGCGATCGACTGGCGGCGTTCGTGGATGTGGAGGCCGCCCTGCTCGGGGCCGATGGCCAGCCCCGCCCCGAGTACTACACGGAGAACCGCCTCAACCTGAACGCCCGCGGCGACGAGGCGTGGACGGCGGCCGTGCGGCCCACCATCGAGCGGCTATCGTCCCGGCGGACGCCCTGAATGACGCGGCCCGGGACGCGCCGACTCTCCCGGCCGGCGCGCCGGGCGTGACGCCTTCGCCGCGCGCATCACGCCAGCGCCGGGCGCCACGCCGAGGAAGATCACGTGACGCGGTCCACCCGCGGCGAGCCGCGCCCGCACGCGCACCACGTCCACCGTGAAGCCCGCCCAGCGCAGGCGCTGCTCGAACTTGCGGTCTTCCCACGCCGACCACACCGCCACGACACCGCCGGGCGTGAGGGCGTCGCGCAGGGTGGTGACACCGGCGTTGCCGTAGAGCCACTGATTGCCGGTGGTGGTGAAGGCATCGGGCCCGTTGTCGATGTCGAGCAGCACCGCGTCGAACCGGCCCTTCGCGCCGCGCAGCACCGCCGCCACATCTCCCACCTCAACCGCCACGCGCGGGTCCTTGAGCGGATGCCCGGCCAGCGGCCCGAGCGGCCCGCGGTTCCACTCGACGACCCCCGGCACGAGTTCGCCCACGACGACACGCGCCGAGGCCGGCACGTGATCGAGTGTTGCCCGCAGCGTGAAGCCCATGCCGAGCCCGCCGACGAGCACCGTGGGCTGCTCGCGGCCGGCAAGGTGCGCGCAGCCACGCGTGGCGAGCGCTTCTTCGGAGCCGTGCATGCGGCTCGACATCAGCGGCTTGCCACTGGCGAAGATCACGTACTCGCTGTCGCGCCGCATGAGCGTCATCTCGTCGCCAGCGGGCGTCGAGGTGCGGCCGAGAAGCTCCCAGGGGTGCATGCGGTGACGGGCGGGCAGGGGCCGCGAGACGCGGCCGACGGCACGAGTCTATCGCACGGGCCGATGGCTCTGGCGGCTACTGTTCGAGGAGACGAGCGAGCATCACGGCCACGAGGGTGCGGTCGATAGCCTCGACGGCGGCATCAGCTCCCGCGCACTGCACCGAGACGAGCGCGGGCGCCTCGAGCACGGTTGTGGCGAGCAGCGACAGGGTCCCGTCATCGTCGATCCCAGGGGCAGTGCCAAGGCCAAGGCTCCCGCGGTCGAGCACCGCCTTGAGCGCCGAACCATCCTCGCGCACGAGTTCGCACACGACGCGTGCCGCGGCCTTGGCCACCCGCACGCCGACCTTCGCCTGAAGCACGTAGGAGCCGGCGTCGAGTTTCAGCCAGAGGACGGTGGCGGTGGTCTGGTCGGTCGGCAGTGCCATGGCATCTGTCGCGCGCTGGCTGGAGCCGCTGGCCGCGCCCGGGTCGCCCTTGTCGCCCTTCGGCCCCACCGGCCCTTGCGACCCGGCCGGTCCCATGGCTCCGGTCAGTCCCGTTGGCCCCGTGGGCCCCGGCACGCCTGCGGGGCCCTGCGGCCCAGCCGGGCCCATTGCCCCCTGCGCTCCGGTCCCTCCCGTCGCACCCGCGGGGCCCTGGGGACCGGGCATCCCCTGCCGGCCCTCCGGTCCGGCCGGTCCAGCCGGTCCAGCGGGACCCACCGGTCCGGCCGCTCCCGGCGGTCCGATCGGACCCACTGGGCCTTCGGGCCCGACAAGTGCGTCACCCTCGCGAAGACCCTCGAGTACTCCATCCGCGAGATCCGCGTTGATGAGCACGATGCCTGGCGCCGCGGACAGCGGCGCGAAATTCGGCGCCATCGACGTCACCACCTGCACGTAGTAGCGATCGAGCGAGCTGCCCGCGAAAGGCGGAAGGATGGGGTGTGCGACGACGCCGGTCGGGTCCAGGGTGCCCATCCCCAGGACTCGCATGTCGCGGCCGACGGAGAGCATGACGCCGGCAAACGACATCCCGCTCCCGGTGCTGCTGCCCAGAATCGCGTAGCGCGCCCCGGGGACTCCTGAGACCGCCACTGTCACCGTCTGTCCCGGCCTCACGACTCGCGATGAGACGACGGCCGTGGGCATCTGGGCCCACGCCGGCACCGCGACGGCCAGAAGCGCCAGGGCCGAGAGCGCACGGGCGGCACGGACACGCAGCCCGGGACGAACGCACGGACGTGAAGGAATGCTGGTCATGATCTATTAGTCGGACCGTTCCCCGGCCCCTTGAATCGCTAATGGCCTGAGCCATGATTTCGACTCGCTCCGGCACGGGCGAATCACAACAGCAGTCGGTGGTTGCCCACGCTTGCCCGCGCGGGCTCTTCACGACTCTCCCGCCCTTCGACGCGCGAGATTCCGCGGCGCACAGCACATGTTGGCGCCGGCGGGCGTCGGGATGCGGCCGGCGACAACCGGACAACGGGCGGCAGGCTATCGACGCGCGGGTGTAGGCTGTGCGGGTCCCGGCACCTCACCGGACGACAGGAGTGCAGCATGCCGACATTCACGGGAGCCGCGGAACCACTGACGAAGGCCGGCTTTCTCAGCGTGGTCGAGACCCTCGGCGTGGGCGTGCCTGAACTGCTGGCCGTCCTCGCCGTGGAGTCCAAGACCTGCGGCTTCCTGCCCGACCGGCGGCCGCTCATCCTCTTCGAGCGGCACATCTTCCACAAGAGGACCCGCGGCGCCTTCACCGCGACGCATCCGGACCTGAGTCACCCGGAGGCCGGCGGCTACCTCGGGATGGCGAAGGAGTATCCCAGACTCGTCCGCGCGCTGAAGCTCGATCGCCGGACGGCGCTCATGAGCGCGTCGTGGGGCGCCGGCCAGATCATGGGTTTCAACCACGTGGCGGCCGGGTTCGACGACGTCGAGTCGATGGTCGCGGCCATGCAGGCGTCGGAGGACGCGCAGCTCGCCGCCGTCGGCGCCTTCCTGCGCGCCGAGGATCTCGTGGCGCCGCTCAGGCGGCACGACTGGGCCGGCTTCGCGCGCCGCTACAACGGGCCCGCCTTCGCGAAGCACAAGTACGACCTGCGGCTGGCCGGTGCGTACCAGATGTACGCGGCGGGCAGCCTGCCCGACGTGGAGGTGCGGCGCGCGCAGCTCTATCTCACCTACCTCGGCTTCGCGCCCGGAGCCGTGGACGGCCTGCACGGCAAACGCAGCCGCAGCGCCGTCGCGGCATTCCGTCAGCAGCACGGCTTCGGCACCGGCGATCGGGTGGACAAGGCGCTGCTGCAGGCCCTGCAGCAGCGCGTGGCCGCGCTCTAGGGCCGCGGGCTCTTCACGACCTTCCCGCCCTTCACCACCGTCTCGACGTGCGCAAGCGCGGTGATGTCGTAGAGCGGATTGCCCTGCACGACGATGATGTCGGCGAGCTTGCCGGGCTCGACCGTGCCGAGGTCGCGCTGCTTGCCGAGGATGTTCGCGCCCACGCGCGTGAGCGCCGAGATCACCTTGATCGCCGGCATGCCGAGGTCCACGTGCACCTTGGCCTCGCGCCAGAGGGCCTCGGTGTGGAAGTTCATCGGCGTGCCGGAATCGGTGCCCATGCCGAGCACCGTGCCTGACGCCGTGAACTGCGTCACACCTTTGTCGCGGAAGATCATCTCGCGGTCGGTGCGGCCGAAGTAGCCGAGGGCGCGCCAGTTCTTGAGCGAGTCCTGGATCTCGGTGTAGACGGCCGGCGGGAAGTCCCGCTTCAGCTGCGGATCCTGCAGGCGTTCGGGGAAGGCCGCGGTGTCTGGATAGATCCACGCGCGGTGCGCAGCGGTGATGACCACCGGGCGTCCGGCGTTCACGATGTCGGTGATGAGCTGCGCGCTGTAGGGCGGCGCGGTGCCGGCCGACCCGGCGTGGCTCAGCACGTCGATGCCGGTTTCGAGCGCGTTGCGCACGTCGGCTTCGGCGTAGACGTGCGCGTGCACGCGCAGGCCGAACTTGTGCGCGGTGTCGGCAATCGCCTGGTAGTCGTCGCGCGTAAGGCCCGCGTGCGCCTTGATCACGTCCACACCCGCCTTGGCGAGCTTCTCCACCTCCGCCGCCGCCTGCGCCGTGCTCGTGACCGCGATGCCGCCGAACTGGTCGGTCATACCGCCGCCCTGGCGCGTGATCCACGGGCCGCTCATCGACATGCGCGGTCCGGGGATCTCGCCCGAGTTGATCCGATCGCGCACGGCCAGGCTTTCCTTGAGCGGCGCCCCGAGGTCCACGGCGGAGGTGACACCGGCCATGAGCAGCTGCCTGGCCGCCACTTCCATCACCGTGCCGAGCATCCCCGGCCCCTGCTTCGCGATCCACGGGAACCACGTGCCGTAGTTGCCGTGGCCGAGCAGGATGAGATGCCCGTGCAGCTCGATCATGCCGGGCAGCATCGTGCGGCCGCTGGTGTCGACGATCGTGTAGCCGGGCGGAATCGGCGTGGACGCCGCCGGTCCCACCTTGACGATGCGGTCGCCCTCGATGAGCACGGCCGCGTGATGGATGGGCGGTGCTTCGTAGCCGTCGAGCAGCATGCCGCCGACGAGCGCAATCTTCGCGGGGGGCGCCGCGGACGCCGGGCGCGCGGGCTGCGCGGCGCGCACACTGACGAACACGGCCGTCACGACGACCGCGAGGACGGGGACGACCGAACGCTGCACTCGAGTCATGGCGCCGCGGACGATACCACGGCCGTGCCTCCTATCGCGGCCGGAGGGGACCGTGCTACAAGGAGGCCGTGACCCGCCACGCTCTGTCTGCAACGACTGCCCTGCTCATCGCGTTGTTCGCCACCGCCGTCACGGCGCAGCGCGGGACGCCGCCAGGCGACTGGCCGGTCTACGGTGGCGATCCGGGCGGCCGGAAGTACTCGGCGCTCACCGCCATCACCCGCGAGAACGTGAGCCGCCTCACGAAGGCCTGGGAGTGGAAGACCGGCGAGACCCCACTGCCGCAGTTCGGCACGTTTCCCGGCGCCTTCCAGAACACGCCGCTCATGATCGACGGCGTGCTCTACGTGAGCACCCCCTACAACCGCGTCGTGGCGCTCGATGCCGCCACCGGTGCGGAACGCTGGGCCTTCGACCCGAAAGCCTACGAAGACGGGCAGCCGGCGAGCGGCCAGGGCTTCGTGCATCGCGGCGTGGCGGCGTGGCGCGACAAGGGCGCGCTGCGCATCTTCCTCAACACGCGCTATCGCCTCATCTGCCTGGATGCGGCCACCGGCCGGCCGGTCGAGAGCTTCGGCACGAAGGGCGCCATCGACGTGAGCGACGGCCTCATCTGGGCCATCAACAAGAAGCACTACGCACAGACGTCACCGCCGGTCGTCTACAGGGACCTTGTCATCCTCGGCAACGGCGTGGGCGACCGCCTCACCTACAAGAACGATCCGCCGGGAGACGTCCGCGCCTTCGATGCGCGCACCGGCAGGCAGGTGTGGAGCTTCCACCCGATTCCGCAGCCCGGCGAGTTCGGCCACGAGACCTGGAAGGACGGCTCGTGGAAATTCACCGGCCACACGAACGTGTGGGCGCCGATGACGCTCGATGCGGCGCGCGGCCTCCTCTACATGCCCGTCAGCACGCCGAGCAACGACTACTACGGCGGCCGCCGCAAGGGCAGCAACCTCTTCGCCGAGTCGATCGTGTGCCTCGATGCGGCCACCGGGAAGCGCAAGTGGCACTTCCAGATCGCGCATCACGGCCTGTGGGACTACGACCCGGCCTCACCGCCGAACCTCGTGACGTTGACCGTCGGCGGACGGCGCGTGGACGCCGTCGTGCAGCTCACGAAGCAGGGCTTCGCGTTCGTCTTCGATCGTGTGACCGGCACGCCCGTGTGGCCGATCGAAGAGCGTCCCGTGCCGCAGACCGACGTGCCCGGCGAAGAGACCTCGCCCACGCAGCCGTTCCCGACGCGGCCGGTGCCATTCGTCGAGCAGGGCGCCACCCTCGACGACGCCTTCGATCTCACGCCCGAGCTCAAGGCCGAGGCCACCGCGGAAATGAAGAAGTTCCGCCTCGGTCCGGTCTACACGCCGCCGTCGCTCGAAGGCACGCTCGTGCGCCCGGGCGTGTGGGGCGGCGCGAACTGGGGCGGCGCCGCCTTCGACCCCGACACCGAAACGCTCTACATGAAGGTGACGAACTCGGGCCACATCGTGCGCATCGAGAAGCGCGATCCGAACGCGCCCACGAACCGGCCCGGCGAGGTGGACGCCGACTACGTGAACCGCGGGCTGCCCGGCTGGTTCAAGGACGGCCTGCCGCTCACGAAGCCGCCCTACGCGCGTATCGTGGCGCTCGACCTGCGCGCCGGTACGATCCGCTGGCAGGAGCCGTTCGGCGACTATCCCGCCGTGCGCGAGCAGCTCGAGAAGCTGGGCGTGACGCCGCCAGCGAAGCTCGGCGCCCAGGGGCCGGCGGGGCTCGTCGTGACGAAGAGCGGCCTCATCTTCGTGGGCGGCGGCGATCGCGCGTTCCACGCGCTCGACACGGCCACCGGCCGCGAGCTATGGTCCGCCCCGACGCTCGAAACCACCGGCACGCCGATGACCTACGCGACGGCCGACGGCACGCAGTTCGTCGTGGTCGCGACCGGACGCGGTCCCGACGCGACGCTCGTCGCCTACCGCCTGCCCTGACGTCAGGGCAGGGGGTAGCGCGCGCCGATGGTCGCCAGGTACTGACGCGTCTCGCGATACGCCACGGCACGCCCCGCGCGCACTTCGCGCGCGTGCTGCGGACCGGCGTTGTAGGCGATGAGCGCCAGGCGTGCGTTGCCGTCGAAGGCGCGCAGCAGACTGCCCAGATAGGTGATGCCGCCGCGCAGGTTCTCGCGCGGCTGCCACGGATTCACGCCGAGCGAGGCCGCCGTGCCCGGCATGAGCTGCATGAGGCCGATGGCGCCGGCCGATGACACGGCGCGCGGATTCCCCGCCGACTCGGCCGCCACGACCGCGCGCACGAGATCCGCTGGCACGCGGTGCTCGGCCGCGAACGCCGCGAGGTCGTCCTCGAGGCCGGCGAGCCCTGGAAGCGCCGGCTCGGGGCCGCGGACGATCGCGGCTGCGGCTGGCGGCGGCGCCGCGAGCAGGGGTTCGCGCCAGCGCGCGTCGAGAAACGCGGCCACCGAGGCGTCGGCGTGGCCCGCCATGAGCCGTGCCCGCGCTTCGTCGAGATCCGCGCGCGTCAGGTGGCCTTCGAGCACGTCGGCAATCTCCCGGGCCGTGTAGCCGCTCAGTCCGAGCTGCCAGGCCACGCGGTCGCGGGTGCGCACCGGGCCATCACACGGCACGGCCGCCTGTGGCGGCCTATCGACAGCCGCGTCCGGACGCGCGGCCACCTCGTCGGCCGCCGGCCCGACCACTGCGCGGGCGACGCGCCAGAAATCGGCGGCGTGCGCCGC
>JALHON010000057.1 GCA_022842985.1 Acidobacteriota bacterium
CGCCAGCGAGAGCGCCGGCGGGGCCGCGGCGGTGGCGATGTAGATGGTGCTCACGGTGGCGCCGGTCACGCCCACCGCGAGATCGGCCAGCACGCGCCCGAGACCCAGACCGAGCAGCGTGCCCACCGTGCCCATGAGGGCCGCTTCGCCGAGGAAGAGCCACAGCACCTGACGTCGCGTGACGCCGAGCGCGCGCAGCATGCCCACTTCCTCGCGCCGCGCCAGCACCGCTACCGTGGCCGTGTTGTAGACGAGGAAGAGGCCCACGATGAGGGCCACCCACGAGAGCGCCGTGAGGTTCAGGTGGAAGGCCGAGAGCATCTTCTCGACCTGCTGGCCGCGGCGCGACGGCCTGGCGGCGCTGAGGCCGGCGGGCAGCTTCGCGGCGATGCCGGCTTCGGCAGCTTCGAGTTCGGCGCTCGTCGGTGCGCGGCTGGCGTCGAGCGTGCCGGCGGTGTGTGCGATCTGCACGTCGATGCGGTCGATGCGGCCCAGGCGCGCGAAGGCGAGCTGCGCGGCGGCGATGTCCATCAGCACGAAGCTGCCGTCCATCACCCGCGCCGGGCCCTTGTCTTCGAGCAGCGCCCGCACGATGTACGTGTTCACGCGGTCGCCGGCGAGCAGCCGGATTTCGGAGCCCAGGCTGTAACCTCGGCGCTTCGCCAGCTTCTCGGTGATGACGATGCTCTGCGGGCTCGTGAGCAGCTCGAGGAACGACTGCGACGATAGCGTGGCCGCGGCGTCCTGCGCGGTGGGCGCCCCGGCCACCGGCGCGTCCGGCGTCGCGTAGGCCGCGACCGCGTAGTCGCGCACGGTGCGGTCGCGCAGGATGTCGACGCCCAGCACCTTCACGGCCTCGGCGCGACGCCCTGCGAAGAGGCTGGTCTGCTCGCCGGTCACGATGGCCATGTCGCCTTCGATCACGGGCGAGGCAGCGCCGAAGTCGCGCAGCCAGCCAAGGTCGGGCAAGAGGGTTTCGTCGATGCCGCCCGGCGCCGTGATTTCGATCGACGCCTTGCCCGACACCGTGTCGAGCGCCGTTTCGAAGCCGCGCACCGAGCTCGAGTTGGTGAGCTGGATGGCGATGACCACGGCGATGCCGAGCGCGATGCCGGCCACGGTGGTGGCGGTGCGCAGGGGCTCGTGCGCCATCCGGCGCACGATGAACTGCTGGAAGAGGCGGCGTCTCATGCCGCGTCGAGGCGTCCGTCGCGCATGCGCAGGGTGCGGCCGGCCGCCGCGGCCACTTCGGCCGCGTGGGTGGCGAGCAGCATCGTGACGCCGAGGTCGCGGTTCAGCTCGGCGAGCAGGGCCAGCACGGTGGCGCCGTTGGCCGAGTCGAGGTTGCCGGTGGGTTCATCGGCGATGAGCAGCGCCGGCTGGTGCACGAGCGCCCGGGCGATGGCCGCGCGCTGCGCCTCGCCGCCCGACACCTGCTGCGGGTAGTGCGTCAGGCGATGCCCGATGCCCACCCGGGCCGCCAGGTCCGCTGCCCGCCGTTCCGCGGTCTTCGCCGGGAGCCCGGCCAGCAGGCAGGGCAGGGCGATGTTGTCGCCGATGGTCAGCGTGGGCAGCAGGTTGAAGAACTGGAACACGAAGCCGATGCGGTCGCGGCGCAGGCTCGTGAGGGCGTCGTCGTTCAGCCCGCCCACGTCGCGGCCTTCGATGGTGAGCTTGCCCGCGGAGGGCCGGTCCATCGCGCCGCACAGATGCAGCAGCGTGGACTTCCCGCAGCCCGACGGGCCCGTGAGGGCCACGAAATCCCCGGGTTCGAGCGAGAGCGACACGCCGCGCAGGGCCGCTACCGGTGTGGCGCCCTCCGAATACGTCTTCTCGAGAGCTTCAGCGACGATGAGCGGCATGGGTACAGTCTATGACCCATCCGCGGGGCAGAACGTCCCCGGCCACCTCAAGTCTTGCGGGGCATGCCGTGTTCGGTTTACGATTGGGTTTCTCTCGCCTCCGCGCTCGCGCGCAGGGGACGAGGCTCCTGCCTGTTCCTCGGTAGCTCAACGGCAGAGCATCCGGCTGTTAACCGGAGGGTTGCTGGTTCGAATCCAGCCCGAGGAGCCACTCACTCCAGCTTCGCTTCCGTTCGTGGTCCTCGGCCTGGCCTCAGGCATCCGCGCGTCCGGTGACACCGGACGCGACTCGGCACGAATCCAGCCCGAGGAGCCAGCCGCCTCCGCGCGCATTGATGCTTGGCGCGCTATGGCGAGATGCCTCGCCGAAGCCCTTGGGCGTCGGCGGGCAACTCACCCCGCTCCACTCAACCTCGCGGCCCTCGGCCTGGCCTCAGGCATCCGCGCGTCCGGCTGCACCGGACGCGACTCGGCACGAATCCAGCCCGAGGCGCCAACTTCCCGCACAAATCTGAGCACGCGCGCTGTCGGACGCCCCGATTGTGACGTGGACTGTGACATAGCCCGCGCGCGATGTGTGGGCAGCGTTGCTCGCCAGGCGATTTCGCGATGCCCCAAGCTGCACGCGGCAGCCGGGGCCCGTCGCGCTCAGACGCCCGCGTCGAGCAGTGGCCGGAGCGCCGCCACGAACTCTGGCACCTTGCGGGTCGCGATGTCCCAGAGCTCATCGGTGTCGATCGTCCAGTACCCGTGCGCGAGCACGTTGCGGAGGCCCACGATCTGTCGCCACGGGACGTCTGGGCGCCGCTGCCTCCAGTCATCCGGAAGGCGGGCTGCCGCTTCTCCCAGAATGAACAGTTGCCGCTCGACGGCGGCTCGCTTCTCGTCGTTGGCGGCAAACGCCTCGAATGACACGCCGGCCACGTAGCGCGTAATCGCGTCACCGGCCGTGACGATGTCGCCGACGTACAGCCGTGCGTTACGCGACACGGACGAGATCCGGTTCGATCGCCTCGCGACGCCCCGGCCTGAGCCCGGCGGCGGTCACGACATCGACCCGGCACCCGAGGAGGTCCTCGAGGAACACGAGCAAGCCCATGTGGCGGTCGAACGTCGTTGGACCGTCGAACTCCACGAGCACATCCACGTCGCTGTCCGGACGCGCTTCGTCGCGAGCCACCGATCCGAAGAGCGCCAGCGAGCGCACACCGAACCGAGACCGCATGGTCTGCTGATGCGCCGCGAGTGTGGCGAGGACTTCTGCGCGTCGTCTCACACGACCATCATAACGCCCCGGGGACGTCGCGGCGGCCTGGCCTCAGGCATCCGCGCGCCCGGCCTGCGGCGGCTTCTACCCTGCCGCGAGCAGGCGCGGCCAGGCGCGGCACGAGGCCTCGTGGGCGGGGCCGCGGCGCCTGCTACTGCACGTCGCGCGGCGAGGCCGGCGTGTACTGGCGCAGCGTGTTGCGCGCGTCCTCGAGGAACTGCATCTGCGCCAGATTGGTGCTGAGCGCGTCCGCGGTGGCGGCCACGGC
Source organism: Acidobacteriota bacterium (assembly GCA_022842985.1). Classification (GTDB taxonomy): domain Bacteria; phylum Acidobacteriota; class Vicinamibacteria; order Vicinamibacterales; family UBA2999; genus CADEFD01. The sequence goes on from JALHON010000057.1 coordinate 3,398, forward strand.
GGCGATTGTCGCCTGGCGGGCTTCCTCCGCGGCCTGGCGCGCCTCTTCGGCGGCGTGCCTCAGGGCCTCGCGCTCCTGGCGCACGGACTCCAGCTCCTCGCGATAGTGTTCGCGCAGGGTGCGCGCTTCTTCGGCGAGCACGCGGAACCGTTCGGCCGCGGTCCTCGACGATTCGGCCACTGCGCGGTGCGCCTCGGCTGTGCCCCGTTCATGGTCCGCGTCTTGGCGAAGATCTTCCGCGGTCTCGCGTTCCTGTTCGGCGGTGATCAAGTGACGCTCGGTGGGCAGGGTGGGGTCAGACATCGTGGGCCTCGTGGCGTCTTCGCTACCGGCGCGGCTGGTTCATGGCGCGCTCGACGTCTGGGTGGGCCGTTCGACGTCCACGCCTGCCGATGCAGACTCGGCGTCGCGCAACAGTGGCAGGTCGATGGTGAAGACACAGCCGGTGCCGGGGATGTTGCGCACCCGGATGTCCCCGCCGTGCGCCGTCACGGCGCGTCGAGCCATCGACAGGCCCAGTCCGAGACCCGAGCGGTCGTGGCTCCGACGCTCGCTGAACGGCTGGAACGGGTCGCCGACGCTGTCGGGGATGCCGCCACACTGGTCTTCGACCTCGATACACACCCGGGTGTCGTCCGGCGTGCGGGCGCGCAACACCACGTGGCCGCCCGGGTGGGTGAACTTGAACGCGTTGTTCAGCAGGTTCGTCACCGCCGACGCCAGAATCTGCGGGTCGGCGGTCACCGCCCACGCGGCATCGCCCGGCTCGAGCGCCAGGGTCAGGCCGAGGGACTCGGCATGCAGCTGCGCGCCGACGCGGATGTCGTCGAGGAAGCGCGCCACCGGCAGCCGCACCCGCCGCTCGGTCGTGGCGCCCAGACGGATATCCGAGAGCGTGCTGTCCACGAGGTCGCGCAGGCCCATGAGGCTGCGTCCGAGCACCGCCCCGGTGCTGCCGTTGATGGCGACGGTGCCGTGCTTCAGTGCGTGATAGGCGAGCAGCGCCGTGTTGAGCAGGTCGCGCGTCTCGTGGGCGAGCTGGCCCGAACGCTCGTACTCCTCGTGGGCGCGCGACTCGGCCGTGATGCGCGCGTGTTCGGTCACCGCCTCCGCGATCGCCGTGTCGAGACAGCCGTTCAGCGTCCTGAACTCGTCGGTGGTGATCACCGCCCGGTGTTCGATGGCCAGTTCGGTGATGGCCTGACAGATGTCGCCGTAGTCATGCACCACCTGCGACACGGTGAAGCCGAGCGCCATCAGATCGCGTCCGTGCTGCGTGGCGCCGGCGCCGATCGCCCGCGAGGAACTGCGCGTGCCGGCCGACTCGGACCTGAGGCGGTCCGAGAGCTGCGTCAGGAACAGCGTGACGCCGTGGTCGAGTTCCTGCACCTGGGCCGGTGGACGCGGGCGAGCGGTCAGCTTCAGCCGCGCGCGATCGATGATCGCACCGCGGTAGGACGTGACGAACTCGTGCAGCATGCCGGAACCCTCCCGACGCGGGGCTGGTGACCCGCGCTCATGAACCTCGGAGGGTAATGTCCGCCGGCGGATGGGGGCGGCGCTGTGCGAAAACGCACACCCGCCGCGCGTGCCTGCGGTCTACTGCTTCGCGGCCGACCAGGTCCCCTGCGCCATGCCGCCGAAGTCGGCATCGCCGGTCATGCTCGTGCCGCTGAGCTTCCCGGTGTAGGTGATGGTCATCGGCGCGCCGGAAAAGCTGATCGTCATCACGATGGTCACGGTGTCGCCGCTCAGCGAGATGCTGTCGTAGGGGCGCTCGCCGCGATCGCTCTTGGCCACGGCCTTGAGCGTCTCGCCCTCACGCGTGACGACCATCGTGTTGGTGTTCTCGCCCTGCGGCGAATAGGTGGTCATCGCCCAGGCGCCGACGATGTCGGGGGCGTTCTGCGCTCGCGCTGCCGCGGCGAACGACACGGTGAGGAGGACGAGGATGGCGGCTGAGATCTGCTTCATGGATCGAGCGTATGCCATCACTCCTCAGCCTTCAACCACCTTGGCGCCGGCCAGGCCGGCCGACCGCGGCGCCCGCCGCCGGAAGACCAGGTGCTCGAGGTCTTCCACCAGCGTGAAGGCGGCCGGCACCACCACCAGGCTCAGCACGGTCGACGTCAGCAGGCCGCCGATGACCGCAATCGCCATCGGCGCCCGGAAGCTCGAATCCGCGGCGTAGCCGAGGGCGATGGGCAGCATGCCGGCGATCATGGCGAGCGTCGTCATCACGACCGGACGGGCCCGTTTGTGGCAGGCGTCAATCAGCGCCTCGTGCCGCGGCATCCCGTGCAGGCGCATCGCATCTACCGCGTAGTCGACCACCAGGATCGAGTTCTTCACGGCGATCCCGATGAGCATGATGAGCCCGATGAGCACCGGGAGCGAGATCTGCGTGCCCGTCACGAGCAGGGCGCCGAAGGCGCCCGCGGCCGCGAGCGGCACCGCGATCAGAATCGTGAGCGGCTGCCCGGCATGGTTGAAGAGCAGCAGCAGCACGCCATACACGCAGACGATGCCCGTGAGCATCGCCACGCCGAAGCCGAGGAAGAGTTCCTGGAACACCTCGCTGTCGCCCGAGGGCTGGATCGTCACGCCCGCCGGCAGCTGCTGCAGCTCGGGCAGGGCCTTGATCTGCGCGTCCACATCACCGAGCGGCCGGCCGTTCAGGTCGGCCGTGATCGTGATGTTGCGGCGGCGATCGAAGCGGGCGATCTGCGATGGTCCGCTGCCGACGACGATGGTGGCAACGGCCGACAGCGGCACGACGCCACCGCTGGATCGCGGGACGCGCAGCTGTCCGAGCATGGACGGGTCGGAGAGCACGTCCTGCGCCAGCTGCACGCGGATCGGCACCTGCCGGTCGGGCAGATTCAGCTTGGCGAGCGCCTGCTCGTAGTCGCCGCGAGTCGCCACGCGGGCGGCGGCGGCGATGTCGGCGGTGGTCACGCCGAGCGCCGCGGCCCGGGCCGGGTCGGGGCGGACGATGACTTCGGGGCGCACGAGCGAGGCGGTCGAACTCACGGTGCCCAGGTTGGGCAGCTGACGGATGGCCCGCTCCAGACCCTGCGAGGCCTCGGCCAGTGTGCGCGGGTCGTCGCCGGCGAGCACGAGCTGCATGCTGCGGCCCGGCCCACCGCCCTGGAAGCTCAGGCGCACGCCGGGCAGCGACTGCAGGCGCTGGCGCACCTCCGCCTCGAGCTCCTGCTGCGTACGGTCGCGCTCGAGCGCCCACGCGATGGTGAGCGTGGCCTTGCGCACGTCGTCCACCAGGCCGCCGCCACCGGGGCCGCCCGTGAGGCCGCCGCTGCCGGCGGTGATGAACACGTGCTTGATCTCGGGGATGTCGGCGATGCGCTGCCGCGCCGCTTCCGCGACGATCCGCGTCGTCGCGAGTGGCGTGCCGGGCGCGAGTTCGATGACGAGCGCGCTCTGCCGTCCGTCGCTGATCGGGAGGAAGCTCGTGGGCAGCAGCGGCACGATGGCCAGCGAGCCGATGAAGACGGCGAGGGCCGTGGCGAGTGTCAGCCAGCGATGACGCAGCGACGCGTCGGCGATGCGCAGGTAGCCGCGCATCAGCCAGCCGTCCGTCGCCTCGTGCGTCTGCGGCCGCAGCATGTAGGCGGCCATCATCGGCGTGATGAGACGCGCCACGAGCAGCGAGAAGAGCACGGCCGTTGCCGCCGTCCAGCCGAACTCGCGGAAGAACTTGCCGGGAATACCCGGCATGAAGGCGACGGGGACGAACACCGCCGCCAGCGTGCAGGAGATCGCGATGACCGCCAGCCCGATTTCGTCCGCGGCCTCGAGCGCGGCGTCGAACGGCCGCTTGCCCATCCGCAGGTGGCGGTCGATGTTCTCCACCTCGACGATGGCGTCGTCCACCAGGATGCCCACCACCACGGCCAGCGCCAGCAGCGTGACCAGGTTGAGGCTGAAGCCGAGCCAGTACATCGCCGCGAACGTCGGGATGATCGAGAGCGGCAGGGCCACCGCCGCGATGAACGTGGCGCGCAGGTCGCGCAGGAACCACCACACGACGATGACCGCCAGCAGCGCCCCTTCCCAGAGCATCGTCATCGACGAGTCGTAGGACGCCTGCGCTTCCGGGGTGGACGAGGCCACTTCGGTGAAGCGCACGCGCGGGTCGTCTGCCTGCAGTTCCGCGACGGCGGCGCGCACGGCGGCGCCGACCTTCACTTCGCTCGACCCGAGCGTGCGGCGGATGGCCACGCCGACGACCGGCTGGCCATCGAGCGTCGTCGCCTGCGTGGGTTCGGCGTGCGCGTCGCGTACATCGGCGATCGTCGAGAGCCGCACCGAGCGGCCGTCCGGCAGGGCGATGGGGAAGGCCGCCAGATCGTCAGCCGTGTTCACGGTGCCGAGCGTGCGCACCGACTGCTCACCGCCGCCGAGCGTGGTGCGGCCGCCGGGCTGTTCCTGTTGGATGCGCGCGAGCTGCGACGACAGCGACGCCGGGCTCACGCCCATGCCCTGCACGGCGTCGGCGCGCAGGTCCACGCGCACCTCGCGGGTCACGCCGCCCACCCGGCGCACCGCCCCGACGCCCGGCAGCCCGAACAGGCGCTTGTTCACGGTGTCGTCGATGAACCAGCTCAGTTCTTCGTCGGTCAGGCCATCGGCGCGCACGGCGAACGTCACCACGTCGCCGCCGGCCACGTTCTCGCGCGAGACGACGGGTTCCTCGATGTCGCGCGGCAGGGCGCTGCGGATGCGGTCGACGGCATCCTTGACTTCATCGAGCGCCTGGTTCGAGTCGCGGCCGAGCTCGAAGGCGATGCGCGTCACCGACACGCCTTCGTTCACGGTGGAGACGAGGTCGTCGATTTCGGGCACGCTCGCGACTGCGTCTTCGACCTTGCGCGTGATCTGCGACTCCATCGTGGTCGGTGACGCGCCCGGCAGCGTGACCGTGACGGTGACCGTCGGCAGCGTGAGGTCGGGAAACTGCGAGACGGCGAGGCGGTTGAAGCCGACGAGGCCCAGGGCCGTCAGCATCAGGAAGATCAGGATGGCCGGCAGCGGCTTGCGGATCGACCAGGCGGAGACGTTCATTTGCGGCTCCCGGCATCGGGGGGCGTGGCGGCAGCCGCCTCCGCCGTCACCCGCACGAGGTCGCCGTCGTTGAGAAAGCCGGCGCCGCGCGCGACCACGGCGTCCGTGGCGTCGAGCCCGCTGCGAATCTCGAGGGCATCGCCGGTTTCGACGCCCAGCTCCACCAGCCGCTGGCGCGCCCGCTGGTCCTTGTCCACGAGAAAGACGTAGGCGCGCCCGTCGCGCCGCACCACGGCTTCGGCCGGCACCGTCAGCGCGGTCGCCTCGCCGAGCACGATGCGACCCTGCGCGAACGCGCCGGCCCGCAGTGTGCCGGGGCGCGGCACATCGACATACACCGTGCCCGTGCGGCGGCCGGTGTCGATGCCCGGGGCGATCTGACGCACGCGTCCGGCCACGTGCGCGCCGTCCACGCCGTCGAGCTCCACCGGCGCGCCGATCGCCACGCGCATCAGGTCGGCTTCATCCAGCTCGGCGCGCCATTCCAGACGGCCGCCGCGGATGAGGCGCAGCAGCTCGCCGTTGCCGACCACCTGGCCGGGCTGCACGCTGCGCGCCGAGATCACGCCGGCTTCAGGCGCCCGCACGACGGCGAAGTCCACCTGGAGCTGCGCGCCGGCGCGGTTGGCCTGGGCCGTTTCGAGCTGCGCCCTGGCCTGGGCCTCGGCGGCGTCGACGTCGTCGACATTCTGCGCCGGCACGAGCGACTCGGCCGCGAGCGCGCGCGTGCGCCTGGCCCGGCTCTCGGCCAGCGCCAGCGACGCCTGCGCTTCGCGGACCGCCGCGTCGGTGCGTGCCAGCTGCGCGGTGACGGCGCGGGCATCGAGCCGCACGACGACATCGTCCTTGCGCACGGCATCGCCCACCTCGACCAGCACCGCCTCGACGCGCACGCCCTGAAGGGCGGCGCCGATCTGGATCTCTTCCCACGCGGCCATGGCGCCGGAGGCCCGCACTTCGCGCGCGATGGTCCGGGTGCGGGGGGCGACGGTCGCTACCGTCAGACTGGGCGTCGGCTCCGGCGCCGGGGGCGCCGGCCGGCAGGCGGCCGTCAACGCGAGGAACGAGGCAAAGACCGCGGGGCGAGCTGAGAGTCGTGGCATGGAGTCAGGCTGGTGAATGGGAAGACTCCATCATACCGGGCCGCGCCGCCTCGCCCGTGTCACCTCCCGCGTCACGCCGTGCCATGCCGTGCTACCTGCTGACGCACGGCCTCGAGATGCTCACCGAAGATGCCCGGATCGCTCTCGAGCACCTCACGCGCCATGACCTCGTCGTTGCGGCGGGCCACGCCGAACACGCGCTGGATGGTCCATTCCGCGCCCCGCCAGAACCCGAGGCCATCGAGCACGGGATTGAGGAAGTTCGTGAGCACGCAGTAGTTCGAGTCCTTGCCCTGCAGGTGGTGCCGCTGGTGATGCGCCGGCGACTGCACGAGCTGCAGGCGCTGCAGCAGCGTCACGAGGGGCCCGTTCTCGCGCCGCGAGCGGTGGCTCCACTTGTGGACCTGATTCGCGTTCACCCCGAGCACCATCGCCAGCGCGATCATCCAGTTGAAGACGCCGAGCGCCACCGTGATCGCCACGATGGCCGTGCAGATCGCGAGCAGCAGCCGCGAACTCAGGAACCAGGAGTTCGTCACGAACGCCCGTGGCACGTAGTGGTGGAGGATGTTGGGCTTCGTCACGTGCCGGCCCACGATCGGCCACGTCGGCCTGCCGTAGGCATCTTCCAGCCAGTGGAAGACGCCCGACAGGAAGTCCGTGACGGCCCAGACCGCGAGCCCCTGCGCGATGACGATGACGACCGACACGGTGTCGCCCTCCTCTCAGCGGCAGCAGGGACGGCCGCGCGTCATCGCGCGCCGCCGGGGGCGGCGGGGTCGACGAGCAGTTCGTTCTCGACGCCGAACGTTCCGGAGACGCCGCGCGCGGCCATGCCGGCCACGGTCCTGTCGGTCTCGTTGTCCACGACGCCGAGCAGGCGCACCCGGCCGCCCTGCACGATGATGTGAATCGGGAAGTTGCCGACCGGCTGCATGCCGGGAAACGCGGCGAAGAGCCCGAACGGGCCGACCATGTGCCGATGGCCCCACAGCACTCCGCCGCCCGGCGCGTACTTCGCCAGGAACGCGTTCGTGTAGATCGCGTAGAACGTGCGCCACCGGATGTCGTCGTCGAACGACGATGCCGGCAGCTGCGTGATCTGCGCGGTCACGGTATCGACGCCGCCGACACGTTTGACGGCCCGCTCGGCATCGGCCGCGAGGTTGCCGTAGTAGGCGAAGCCGCCGAGCACGACGGTCCCGCGCGCGTAGGAGAACGTCAGGAAGTCGAAGACCCCGTAATAGGGCAGACGGAGCAGCGCGTCGCGAATCGCCTCGATGCGCGGCGCATCCGCGCCCGGCGCCATCGGCGCGCCGGCGCGGTCCTGGCCGTGAGCCGCGACGGGCACGCCGACGGCGGCGAGCAGGGCGGCCAGCCATACGGTTCGGAGCGTGCGAAGACGGCGCGTCATACGGGATCTCCCTACCCCAGCCACACCGCGACGAGACATGACAGCAGGATGGCGTCGAAGGTTGCCGCGCCGCCGATCGCGACGACGCCGTGCTCGCGCTGCACGGAGTCGCCGAGGTGCAGCAGTTCGGCGCCGAGCAGAGGGCCGAGCGTGCCGGCCGCGCAGGCCACCGGCACCGCGTGATCCGGAGCCAGGCCGAGCGCCGTGCACGCGGCGACAAACGCCGTGATGTCCGCCGGCACGCCGATGCCGTCACTGGGCCGTGTCACCGCAAAACACACGGCCACGGTGGTCAGCACCGCCGCCGCCGGCAGGACGAGCGACACGCCGTGCTGCTGCAGGGCGAGTGCTTCCCAGGCCACGAGCGCGCACGGCACGAGGCAACCACCCACGCTGACCGCGATCGGGGCACCCGCTGCGTGGCGCCAGTCGGGGGCGAAGGGGACGAGTCCCAGGGAGGGAAACGCCGCCGTCGGGCGCAGCGCCCCCGTGAATGGCCGGGCCTGGACGCGGACCGCGCGGCCGAGAATCGCGATGACAAGGAGCAGCAGCGCCGCCGGGCCGTTCAGGTGCAGCGCGGCCAGCGCGCGCGCGGCGTGGTCCTCGAAGGCCAGCGGCATGACGACCGCCAGTGCCAGCGCGGCGAAGATGGCGAGACGGTTGCACGACGGCAACATGTCGTCCTCACGCAGGGGGTGGACCTGGGCGGCGGGACGTCACGCCGCCGCCGACGGCACCAGGTAACAGCCCTGGCCAGACGTCGTCAGCACGCCAGACGACACGAGTCGATCGAGCGCCTGCTGGCACGTGGCCGGGTCGAGTCCCCAGAGCCGGCAGGCCTGCGCGCGCGTCAGCGACAGGCCCGGCATCTCTTGGTACTCAGCCCGCATCCGCGCGACAAGGGGATCGTTACGGTGTTCCGAATGCGTGGCCGACTGGCCGCCAGAGGACTCAGGTGATGGGTGCAATGCCATGACAACCTCTGCAGAGAAGGAGTGTGACGTCATGGTCACCGTGGTGGCGTCCGCGGCGCTATCGGGCGATTCCCGATGGCAGCTCCGGAGGCTGCAGGTGTCGCTCGAACGACGCCGCGTCGGGAACCGCCGGATGCGGGCGTGGTCAGCGGCGGGCCGTCACGGCCGGCGTTCCCGCGCCGCGGGGGCCAGCGCGGCCAGAGGGGCCACGCCCGTCCAGCTCACCGCCAGCCGCGTCAGCTCGCGCCCGTTGCGCGCGCCGAGCTTCTCCTTCAGGTGGGCGAAGTGGCTCTCGACGGTCTTCACCGAGACGGCGAGCGTGCCGGCAATCTCGCGCGTGGAGAGTCCCTGTCCGAGCAGCGTCAGCACCTGATGTTCGCGGTCGGACAGGCGTTCGAGCGGTGATCGCCCGGTGTCGGTGCGGCGCCGTGGCGGGCCGAGGGTCGACAGGATGCGTTCCGCCGTATCCGCGCTGACATGCGTCTTGCCGGCGGCCACGCGCCGCACGGCCGCGAGGAGCTCCATCGCCGAGCGGTCCTTCATCACGTACCCGAGCGCCCCGGCCTTCAGCGCGCGCTCCGCGTACAGCTGTTCGTCGTGCGCCGAGAGCACCAGCACCTTCACGAAGGGCGCCGTCTTCGCGAGGTCGGTCAGGAGCGCGAGGCCGCTCTCGGTGCCGAGCGTCAGGTCGATCACGGCGACATCCGGCCGTGTCGTGGCGATGACGGCGGTGGCCTCCGCGATGGTGCCGGCCTGTCCGCACACGGCGATGCCCGGGGACTCCCCGAAGAGGTCGACGAGGCCTTTGCGCACGATCGGGTGATCGTCGACGACCACCAGCCGAATCGGATCCGGGGTCGGGGTGCCTGACATGGACATCAACCGCTCCTCGCCCTGACGAGGGACGAATCTTCCAAGGATACTCGCGCGCGCCGGACCGGGCTATCGGGGATTCCCTGATGCCCCGGGCAGGCCGGCCGGATTGAGATGGCGGGCCATCGCCGCCAGCATGGGACGGCGTAGTGGCAGTCGCAGGCGCGATGGCCGCGCGCTGTCGGCTGATGTCCGGAGCCCATTCATGAGCGAACGCCTCCCGTCCGCGTCGAGCCCTTCGTCCACGACTGCCGCGGATGCCGACACGGAGCTCCCCGCGAGCGGCGACATCGTTGTCACGCGAGGCGGCGAACGCAGCGGGAGCTACACCGTGACCCAGGTGCCCGACCCGCCGTGTTTCGTCTGCGCGACGCTGCCCGACGCCGTGGACGCGGCGCGGGCGTTCGCCCGGATCCACCGCGTCGATGTCTGGGTCGGCGACGGAGAGGAGCCCACGCTGCGTCACGTCTTTCGTCCGGGACACCGCATGCCGCCGCCCCGTGGCTCGAGGCGGTGACGCGGCACCTCCGCTAGGACACCGAAGGCGAGGTCGCGAGGGCGGCGATGACCTCGTCGTCCGAGACTTCGGAGAAGTCCTCGTAGAAGCGGCCCACCGCGCCGAAGGGCTCGGTGGCGTGCAGACAGACGACCCAGTCGGCGAGCGGCCGCAGCCTGGCGATGGTGGATGTGGGGGCGACGCCGACGGCCACGATCAGCCGACGCGGGCCCTGCGCGCGGATCGCCTTGATGGCGGCTTCCATGGAGGCGCCGGTCGCGATGCCGTCGTCGACGAGGATGACCACGCGGTCAGCGCGGCTGATGGGGCCGTGCACCCGGCCATAGGCGAGTCGCCGCTGCCGCAGCACGTCGAGTTGGGCCCGTCGCGCCTCGCGCACGTAGTCCGCGGATGCCAGCGCGAAGTAGTCGCCTTCGACGATGTGACCGCTCTCGTCGATCGCGCCGATCGCCAGTTCCGGCTGCCCAGGGGCGGGGAGCTTCTTCACGAGCACGACGTCGAGTTCCCCCTCGAGCGCGTCGGCGATCCGGCGGGCCATCGGCACGCCGCCGCGCGGCAGGCCGAGCACGAGCGGGCGCTGACCGCGGGAGCTGGCGAGTCGCTCGGCCAGCAGGTCGGCGGCCTCTGCACGATTGCTGAAGCGCATGGGCCTCACACCACGAGTCAGTGTCGAGGCGTGCTCGCCGTGATGCCATCAGGCGTTTCCCGACACGTGTTCCGGCGCCGCCGGGGAGCCACGCGACCCGCGCGCTGCGACGCTTACGCCGACACGCCATGGAGGAACGTCTGGTTGAGCACGACGTGCCGCATGAATCCGGGCGACCGGAACGCCGCGTCGATGGCACGCGCCCGCCATGCCGGCGGCAGCCAGGCCGCGAACGGACGGGCGGGCCGGCCCAGGCCGAGTTCCACATGGAGCCGGCTCGCGTAGCGTGCCAGGGCCTCCGCATCGCCTTCGAGGGCATGACGCCTGATGGCCTCGGCGGCCAGCAGCCCGGACCTGACGGCGCCGTAGATGCCTTCGCCGCTCGAGGGCGCGGCGAGGCCGGCCGCATCGCCGGCGAGCACCACGTGGTCGCTGGCGGCGCAGCGTCTGGACGCGCTGGCCAGCAGGTAGGCATGGCCTTCCCATCTGAGGGGTGCCCCCGGGTCGATGCGTCCGCGCGCCACCAGATCCGCGACGAACGCGCGCACGTGCGCCGGGAGGTTCCGCGCATCCTCGCGGCCGAGGCCGATGTTCACCCAGTCGCCCTTCGGCATGATCCAGCCGTAGCCGCGCAGGTCGGGCGCGAAGTACAGCTCCGGCGTGCCGCTCGCGAGGCCCTGCACCGAGGTCCGCGTCTCGGCGCGCTGCGCGACCACGACGGATTCGTGCGCGCGATGCGGATTCAGGTGACGCGCGACGGGGCAGTGATGTCCGCCGGCGCCCACGAGATAGCGCGCGGACCACGCGCCGCCCACGATCCAGCGTCCGCCCGCCCGCTCGATCGACGAGACCGGCACGTCTTCCACCAGCCAGGCGCCGGCCCGGCGCAGCAGGTAATGGTCGAACTCCCGCCGCCGCACGCCATAACTCACGATGCGCCCGTAGTCGATGACGACCGGCGGGTGGCCTGCCATTCCCATCTTGAAGGCGGTAAGCGGCTCGAGCACGTAACGCGCGCCGTAGTCGCGCAGGTCGAGGCCCAGCACGCGCACGACATCCGGCGTGATCCAGCCCGCGCAGACCTTGTCACGCGGGAAGTGCGCCTGATCGATCACCACCGTATCGAACCCTGCGAGCACGAGCGCGCCCGCGCACGACGAGCCGGCCGGTCCGCCACCCACGACTACGACATCGACGTTCGTCATCGCGCGTCGGAAGCGCGAAAACCATGCCAATGCACAGCCGGCGGTTGTGCGCGGCGCCGGCACGGCGGCCTGTCACCTGCAGCGCCGCGGCCGGAATATTCCGGGTTCCTCACGACTGGAGGTCCATCATGAGCACTGGGGACGTCATCGCCCGCGACCTGCGGGGACCGCGGGCGACCACCGCCGATCGCTGGCTGCTCGGTCAGCTCTACCGGCGCGTGGCGCCGGCGCCCTGCCGGTTCGTCCTGTGGGACGGCTCCTGGGCCGGCACCCCCGACGAGCCGCGGGCCACCGTGACGTTGTGCGACCGCGCGGCCCTGCTCGGTCTGGCCGTGAACGCCGACGTCTACTTCGGCGAGGCCTTCATGCGCGGCACCCTGCGCGTCACCGCCGACGATCTCGGTGATGCGCTCACCGTGCTCTTCGACGGCTTGCGCGACGGGCAGGCGGTGGCGGCGCCGCCGCATGGGTCACGCTGGTGGCGCCACCTGCAGGCCGGACCCTCGCTGCGTGCCGCGCGCTCGAACGTGCATCGCCACTACGATCTCGGCAACACGTTCTACCGCCAGTGGCTCGACGACGAACTGGTGTACACGTGCGCCTACTACGAGACGCCGGAGATGTCCCTGGAGGCGGCGCAGCAGGCCAAGATGGAACTGGTGTGCCGCAAGCTCCAGCTGCGGCCGGGCGATCGGGTGATCGAGGCCGGGTGCGGCTGGGGCGCGCTCGCGCGCTACATGGCGCGTCACTTCGGCGTGCGCGTCCGCGCCTTCAACGTGTCCGCCGAACAGATCGCCTACGCGCGCGAGGCGACGGCCCGCGCGGGCCTGACATCACAGGTCGAGTTCGTGGAGGCCGACTACCGCACCATCGACGAGCCGTGTGATGTCTTCGTGTCGGTCGGCATGCTGGAGCACGTCGGCTTCGGCCACTACGAGGCGCTCGGCGCGCTGATGCAGCGGGTGCTGCCCCGCGATCGCGGCCGGGGCCTGCTGCACTTCATCGGCCGGAGCACCGCCGCGCCGCTCAACGCGTGGATCCGCCGGCGTATCTTTCCGGGCGCGTACCCTCCGACGCTCTCCGAGGTCTGCGCGCACGTTCTCGAACCGCATGGCTTCACCGTGACCGACGTGGAGAATCTGCGGCCGCACTACGCCCGCACGCTGGCGGACTGGCGGCGGCGCTTCGAGCGCGCTGCCCCGGACGTGGCGCGGATGTTCGACGACGTGTTCGTGCGGGCCTGGCGTCTGTACCTCGCCGGCTCCGAAGCGTCGTTCCGGTCAGGCTCGGTCGAGCTCTTCCAGGTGACGTTCGGCACGGTGAGTGCCCCGGTGCCGTGGACGCGACACGCGCTGTGTGCGCCGATGCCCGACCGCCGCAGCGAACCGCGCCCGGAGGCGGCGCCTGGGGCCGCGGGCTGACGGCCGGGACGCCTACTTCGCGGCCACCGTCCACTCGAACGTCACGCTGCCGCCCTGCGTCGGCGCCACCTTGCGTCCGGCCTGCAGGCCACCCGGCATCGACGGCGCGGCCACGTCGGGAAACGCCAGCACCACTTCCTTGCCGCTCGTCGACGTCGCGCCGTAACCGGTGCGCACGAAGGTGCCGTCCACACGCGTGTCGGACGGCGGGATGAAGCGCAGCTCGGTCATGTTCTTCTTCAGATCATGCTGCGCGTAAAGGCCCAGCCACCCGCGCTGGCCCTGGTTGGCGATGGTCGCGGTGCCATTCAGCGTGCGTGTCTCCGAGAACTGCGTATTGGCCATCGCATCCCTGCCGCTGCGGGTCGTGCGATCGGCCACGGTGAGCGTGCCGCTGCAGCTCTGGGGGTTCCAGACCTGGAAGTTCGGCTCGGTCCCGCCGGCGCCCTGCGCCTCGGCCATTGCCCGGTCCATCGAGCCGTCGTCCATCATGCGCGACGCCAGCGCCATCAGACAGCCCTGGTCCTTGCCGCACTTCTTGGCTTCGGCTTCCATGTTCGCCATCGTGGGGGCGGTGGTGGCTTTCTTCATGGACCGCTCCTGCGCGGCCGTCGGCCCGTCGATGCCCCAGGCCTGCGGCAGGCCGGCCTGGACCACGCACTGGCCCTTCAGCACGTGCAGGATGGGCGTGGTAGCCGCCGTGGCGGGCCCGCCGGCCTTGTAGGTGATGGTGAACTGCACGGTTCGCGTGGTGTCTTCCGCGACCTGTGCCGCCGCCGCCGCACCGAGGCCCAGCATCAGTGCCGCGCCGCCCGTCAGAGTGATCCCCCGCATCATCCACCGCCTCCCGTTCGTGGGGCCCGAGCGGACCCGTCCGGCCTGTTGAGCGCAGAAGGCGGCGGAACTGGCTCACGGGCCTGATCGGGGCGGTCAATCGTGGCCGGGCTGGAACCTGGCGCCCCCGGATCCAGTCCAACGGAACATGGCCCCCGTGTCCCGCCGCCGGCTCATCACGGCCGGCGCCCTGAGCACCGCCGGCGCCGCCTGGGCCGGCCTGTCGGACTCGTGGGCCGCCCGGTTCATCCGCGGCCGCGTCGCCGAGTTCGGGCAGGAGGTGCCCGCCGCGCCGCACACGCCCACGCCGGCCGCGTGGCACGACAACGCCATCACCATGGCCTGGCTCGGGCACGCCACCGTGCTCATCAACTTCTACGGCGTGCGCATCCTCACCGACCCGGTGCTCTTCCCGCGTATCGGCGTGGACGTGGGCATTGGCAGCATCGGGCCGCTCCGCCTCGTGCAGTGCGCGCTCACGCCCGAGGCGCTGCCCGAGATCGACCTCGTGCTCGTGTCGCACGCGCACTTCGATCATCTCGACACGCCGTCGCTCGCCGCCCTGCGCGGACGTCCGGCCGCGGTGATGGCGCCGAGCACGTCGGATCTGCTGCCGCGGCGCTACTACTCGAGTGTCGAGGAGCTGCGGTGGGACACGTCCACACGCGTGAAGACGCGGCATGGCGACGTCCTCGTGCACGCCATCGAAGTGCGGCACTGGGGCGCCCGCATCCAGCGCGACACGCACCGCGGCTACGGCGGCTGGGTCGTGGAACGCGAAGGGAAGCGCCTGCTCATCGGCGGCGACACCGCGCACACCGACGCCTTCCGCGCGCATCGGCGGCACGGACCGTTCGAAGCGGCGGTGATGCCGATTGGCGCCTACAACCCGTGGATCACCAACCACTGCACGCCCGAGCAGGCGGTGACGATGGCCGATGCCGCTGGCGCGCGGCTCTTCGTGCCGGTGCACCACCAGTCGTTCTCGCTCAGCCGCGAACCGGTGCGCGAACCCATCGAACGCACCGAGGCGATGCTCGACGCCGAACGCGGCCGCCTGGCTCTGCGCGAGATCGGCGAGACGCTCGTCGTGCCCGCCTGAACGGGCGGCGTCACCAGGTCTCGGGGTCGTCCGGCAGACCCACGCTCACGGGGCGATCGGGCGAGACGTTCGCCACGCCTTTCACCTTCCGCAGCGCCGGCACCACGCGTGTCGGCGCCGTGCCGACGATGACGCCCACCGCGTCGAGCGACGAGGTCACCGAGAGTCCGGCCGCCGTGAGCGCGGCCTGCACCTCGCCCATCCGCGCGCCCGCCTCGAGGGTCACGAGCCAGGTGGACGGCGAGTCGCCGGCGGACGTGGATCGCTTGGCCATGGTGGGATGCTCGCACGATTGCCCCGCGGGCGATACCCCCGCGGGGCTCGAGTCGTGCGCCAGGCGTTACGGTGCCTGCACGAGGCCGCGGCCCACGCGGGCCACGGGGAAGGGCAGCGGCCGCGCTGTGGCCTGGAGCTTCCGCCAGAGCAGCAGCCCGCGCAGCGACGGGCTGGTCTGCGCCCAGAGCGCGGCCACGCCGGCCACGTGCGGCGTCGCCATGCTGGTGCCGCTCTTGAAGCCGTAGCGCGTGGGACGCGGCACCGACGAGAACACGTCGCGGCCGGGGGCGGCGATCTCGACCTTGCCGAAGTTCGAGAACGCCGACGGTGCGAGCGTGGGATCGAGCGAGGCGACCGACATGATCGACGGCGAGTTGGCCGGGGCGCCGGTGGCGGCCGCGGCATTGCCGGCGGCGGCGATGATGAGGCAGCCGTTTGCGAGCGCGGCGTTGCCGGCGGCGGTGTAGGCGGCCTGCACGCCGGTCTGCGCGCCGAGCGACATCGAGATGACCTGGCAGCGGTTGGCGACCGCCCAGTTCATGCCGGCGAGCACGCTGCCCGAGGTGCCGCCGCCGGAATTCGTGAGCACCTTGCCCACGAAGATGCGCGCCTGGTGCGCGATGCCGTAGCGCGGCGTCGATCCGGCCGGCGCCTTCGGGCCGCAGGCCGTGCCGATGCAGTGCGTGCCGTGGCTGTGCAGGTCCTGCACGGGCTGGCCGACGAACGACGCGGTGGCGGCGATGCGCCCCGGGAAGTCGGGATGCCCGAGGTCCATGCCGGTGTCGAGCACCGCCACCTTGATGCCGAGCCCGCTGCGTGTGCTCGGCGGCACCTTGCAGCGCACGAGGCCCCACGTGGCGCCGAGCACCTGCGCCTCGAGGTCGTCGTCGTCCGCCACGGCGGCGCCGCTGCCGCCGGCGCCGATGTCGGCGGCAATCGTGCTCGCCGCGCGCAGGAAGCCGCGCAGGTACTCGCTGTTCTCGGCGAACGCGAAGTACTCCGGTTCGATCGTTTCGATGGGGCTGTCGGCCGAGGCCTCGAACGCCGCCAGTCCGCGCGCCTGCATCGACGCGCCGCCCACGAGGGCCACGCCGATGGCCGGGAAGTTGAGCGCGTCGGCGTCACCGACGTCCTCGATGCCCACCTGGCTCTCCGTGAAGTCGCGCGCGTCGGCCACGCGCAGTCCGCGCGCCTTGAGCGACTGCACCCCTTCCGGCGCCGCGCCCTCCTTGTAGGTCACGAGATACCGCCCGGTCTCGAGACTGCCGTCGCCGCGGGCGAGCGCTGCCAGCAGCAGCGCCTCCACGCCCGCGGACGTGGCGGCCGGTGCCGCGTTGATGGTGGTGCCCTTCGTTCCTCTGACTCTGCGCCTGGCCATAGCTCCGCCCTCCTCTGGGAACACGTGTGTCGTGGAACCGGGCGCACGCGGGGGAGCGGATGCGAGGCGGCCGCGCCTCGGGGCGGCGGCGCCGCGCGTGGCACGCACGGTCTATTCAGTGAGACGTCCGCGCTGGCAGGATTTTCAGCCGGTGGTGCCGCGGGACCTCATTCGCGCGGCGTCACCCGGTCGCCATCGGCGAGTACGTCGGGCGGATGCAGGATGACGCGGGCGCCGGCCTCGAGGCCGGCCGTGACTTCGGCGGCAAGCGGCGTGCGATGGCCGAGCGTGAGCGGCGTGCGGCGGGCGCGGCCGTCGCTGACGACGAACACGGCCCACTCGGTCCCCACGCGGAACAAGGCGCCCGTGGGGACGGTCACGATGTCGCTGGCATGCCACGTCGTGATGGCGGCCTCCACGCGGAAACCATCGCCCATCGCCCGCCACATGGCCTCGTCGTCCTCGACGTCGATGATGACGTTCACGCGCTGCTCTTCGACGCCGAGCGCCGAGACCTTCGTGAAGGCGCTCGGCTCGACGCGTGCCACGACGCCGCCCATGGGCTGGTCGCCGCCCCACTCCGTGAGCGCCACGCGCATCCCGGGCCGCACGCGGACGGCGTCGGAGGACAGCAGGTCGACCACGACCTCGACGTGGCTCGGGTCGCCGAGCTCCACCAGCTTCGCCCCGGCCGGCACCACGCTCTCGCTGTCGAGAAACCGCTTCAGCACCACGCCATCGACCGGCGCCGTCACGGTGATCGTGCGGCCACCGCCGTCGAGGGTCGCCGGCAGGAGGCGGGCGCGGGCGCGTTCCAGATCCGCGGTCGCGGCGGCCACGGCGAATCCGGCCGCGCTCAGGGCCTCGCGCGCGGTGACCACGGCACTGCGTCGCGCGTCGAGGGACTGGCGTGTGGTCAGGCCCGAGGCGTCGAGGGCCTCCTCACGCGCCAGATCCGCCGTGGCGAGCTCGAGGGCGGCGCGGGCCCGTTGTTCGTCGGC
>JALHON010000058.1 GCA_022842985.1 Acidobacteriota bacterium
GAAGGCCGCGCCCGCTATCTGCTGGAACTGAATGCGCCGCTCCGGCGCTCGGTCATCGAGCGGTGGTCGCGCTGGCAGCCGCGCTGGTCGCAGGCCGACGGCCTCACCCGCGTGCAGCCGCTCACCGCGCCGGCACTCGCCGCGCAGCGGCTGACGGCACGGCCGTATTCGCTCACCGCGCTGCAGCGGTATGCCGCGTGCCCGTACCAGTTCCAGCTCGCCGCCATCTACCAGCTCGCGCCGCTCGAGGCGCCGGCGCCGCTGCAGCGCCTCGATCCGCTGACGCGCGGCAGTCTCTTCCACGAGATCCAGACAGACTTCTTCCGCACGCTCGTGAAGAACGGCATGCTGCCGCTCATGCCGGGGCACACGGCACCGGCCCGCGCGCAGCTTGAATGGGCCATCAACGCCGTCACGAAGAAGGCGTACGACGATCTGGCGCCGGCGATCGATCGTGTCTGGCGCGACGAGATCGCCGGGCTGCGCCGCGACCTGTATCTCTGGTTCGACGACATGGTCGTGCGGGACGCCGCGCAGTGGGTGCCCGAACGCTTCGAGCTGGCCTTCGGCCTGCGCCATGGCGGCGATCGCGACCCCGCGTCGACGCCAGACCCGGTGGCCGTGGGCGAAGCCGGCTTCCGCCTGCGCGGCTCGATCGACCTCGTCGAGCGCCGGCTGTCGGACCGCGCGCTGCGTGTCACGGACCACAAGACCGGGAAGAACCGCACGACGCCGGCCACGATCGTGGATGGCGGACGCGTGCTGCAGCCCGTGCTCTATGCCATGGCGCTCGAGGTGATGACCGGCGAACGTGTGGTCGAGGGCCGGCTCTCGTACTGCACGACCGCCGGGCAGTTCAGCGAACGCACGATCGTGCTCGATGACCACATCCGCCGGCGCGGCCTGGAAGTGCTCGAGATCGTGGACCGCGCCATCGAACACGGCATGCTCGCCGCCCGGCCCGGCCAGCTCGCCGGAGGTCCGGCCTGCGACTACTGCGACTTCCGCGCCGTGTGCGGCCCCGATGAGCCGGCGCGCACGAAACGCAAGCCCGAGGTGCCCGATCTCGAGGCGCTGCGGAGGATGCCGTGACGCCGCCCATCGCCGACGCCCGCGACCGCGCGCTCATCGCCGACGCTCTCGACACGACACTGGTGGTCGAGGCGGCGGCCGGCACCGGCAAGACGACCGAGCTCGTGAAGCGCATCGTGCGCCTGGTCGAAACCGGCCGCGCCACCATCGACCAGATCGTCGCCGTGACGTTCTCGGAGAAGGCCGCCGGCGAACTCAAGCTGCGGCTGCGCGAACAGCTCGAACACGCGCGCGCCGCCGCCGCGGGCGACGCGGCCGCGACGCTCGAACGCGCCGTGCAGCGCTTCGAGGAGGCGCACGTCAGCACCATCCACGGCTTCTGCGCCGACCTGCTCCGCGAACGCCCCGTCGAGGCGCGCATCGACCCGTCGTTTGCCGTGCTCACGGAAGGACAGGCGTCGCGGCTGTTCGATGAGGCCTTCGCCGACTGGCTGCAGCGCGAACTCGACAATCCGTGCGAGGGGGTGCGGCGGTCGCTGCGCCGGGTGACCATGCGCCGCTTCGGTCAGGACGAAGACGACGATGCGCCGATCGCGCGCCTGAAGCGGGCCGGCCGCGAGCTGCTCGAATGGCGCGACCATCCCACGCCGTGGACGCGTCCCGAGGGCTTCGCGCGCGATCGTGACATCGACCACCTGCTCGACGGCATGGCGACGCTCTGCGAGGCCACGAAAGCACCGTCCAGTCCGCGCGATCCGCTGGCCCGCGCCATCGAACGCGTGCGCCGCGTATGGGCCGACATCGAGCCGCTGCGCCGGCGGGCCCAGGCCGACTACGACGGCTGGGAAGGCGCGCTCTGCGCGCTGGCCAGTGAGGAACGCGACCTGCGTGCCGGGCGCCGCACGTCAGGACAGTTCTCGAAGCAGCTGTCGAACGCGGAGGTCATCCAGGCGCGCGATTCCCTCGTGGACGCACTCGTCGCCTTCAGGAACGCCGCCGACGCGGATCTCGCCGCGCAGGTGCACGAGGCGCTCGGCGCCGCCGTGCGGCTCTACGACGCGCGCAAGCGCCGCGCCGGCGCGGTGGACTTCCTCGACCTGCTCATCGAGGCGCGTAACCTCGTGCGCGACGACGCCGAGGTGCGGCGCGACTTCCAGCGGCGCTTCCGCTACCTGCTCGTGGACGAGTTCCAGGACACCGATCCGCTGCAGGCGGAGCTGCTCCTGCTGCTGGCATCCGCCGACGACGCCGGTGACGACACGCCGCCGGTGGACCGCCGCGTGCGGCCCGGGGCGCTCTTCCTCGTGGGCGACCCGAAGCAGTCGATCTACCGCTTCCGCCGGGCGGACGTGGGCGTGTACCGCGCGATCTGCGAACGTCTCGTCAGCGAAGGTGCACAGCGCGTGCGGCTGCGCACGAGCTTCCGCAGCGTGCCGGCGATTCAGCGCGCCGTGAACGCTGCCTTCAGCACGCACATGACCGGCGATCGCGCATCGCTGCAGGCCGACTACGTCGAACTGCAGCCAGCCCGTGCCGATGTGCCGGAGCAGCCGGCCGTGATCGCCTTGCCGGTACCGCGGCCGCTGAGCGACCGCGGCAACGTCACGCAGGGGGCCATCGCCACGTCGCTGCCCGGCGCGGTGGGCGAGTTCGTGCGCTGGCTCGTGCGCGACAGCGGCTACACGGTGCCGGATGAACGAGCCGGGGCTCGGGGCTCGGGGCCCGGGGCTCGACGCCCCATCCGCGCCGGCGATGTCTGCCTGCTTTTCCGGCGCTTCCTCGATTTTCAGACCGACGTGACGCGCGACTATGTCGAGGCGCTCGAGTCGCGCGGGCTCACGCATCTGCTCGTGGGCGGCAAGGCGTTCCACGAACGCGAGGAGGTGGACGCGCTCAGGACGGCGCTCACTGCCATCGAGTGGCCCGACGACGGGCTGAGTGTGTTCGCGACGCTGCGCGGTCCGTTCTTCGCGGTGGCGGAAGAAGAGCTGCTCGCGTGGCACGCGCTCGGGCACGGCTTCCGGCCGCACGACGTGCCGAAGGACGCGCCGGCCGCCCTGGCGGCGGTGGGCGAGGCGCTCACGACGCTCGCCGAACTGAACCGCCTGCGCAACGCCCGGCCGGTGGCCGAAACGATCGGCCGGCTGCTCGAAGCCACGCGCGCGCATGCCGGCTTCGTGCTCTGGCGCGGCGGCGAACAGGTGCTGGCCAACGTGCTGCAGATTGCGGAACTGGCGCGGCGCTACGAAGCGGATGGGGGGCTCTCGTTCCGCGGCTTCGTCGACGAACTGCGCGACGCGGCCGACCGCGCGCCCACGCCAGAGGCGCCGATTCTCGAAGAAGGCACCGACGGCGTGCGCCTGATGACGGTGCACAAGGCCAAGGGCCTCGAGTTCCCCGTCGTGATCCTCGCCGACATCGGCTGCAAGCTGAGCCGCGACGACGCGCAGCGGTATCTCGACAGCTCGCGCGGCCTCGCCGCGATCAAGCTCGCGGGCTGGGCACCACTCGACCTGCGCGACCACAACGACCTCGAAGCCTCGCGCGACAAGGCGGAAGGGGTGCGCCTTGCCTACGTGGCGGCGACGCGCGCGAAAGACCTGCTCGTCGTGCCGGCGATTGGCGATGGCCCGGAAGAGAAGCACTGGGTGCAGCCGCTCGCCGTGGCGCTCTACGGCGGCGAGGCCACGACGGCCGCGGGTGTGCCGGCCTTCACCGGCAGGGACACACATCTCGATCGGCCGCCGTCGAACATGCCGACGCTGCACACGATGCGGCCTGGCGCCTACGCGCACACCGACCCGACCACGGGCGAGCCGTACACGGTGGTCTGGTGGGATCCGCTGCTCGTCGATCGCGCCGGCGCGGAACGTCGCGGCATCCGCCACGAACACCTCATCCACAAGGACGCGCCCGCGCACATCGTGGCCGCCGATCGCGCCGCCTACGACGCCTGGCGCTCATGGCGTGCCTCGGTACTCGACCGTGGCACCGCATCCGCCCGCCACACGATGACCGCCACGGAATGGGCTGACGCCGCCCTCGAGGGCCGCGTCGTGACGCCGCCGGAGGTCACGGCGCGCGCGGCGCGCGTCACCGTGGTGGATGCCGGGCTCCCGGGGGAGCCGCGGCCGTCGGGCCGCAGGTTCGGCACGCTCGTGCACGCGCTGCTCGCGCACGTGCCGCTCGATGCGTCGATCGAGGTCATCGCCCGCATGGCCGCCGTGCAGGCGCGCCTGTTGAATGCGTCCGACGACGAACGCGTGGCCGCGGCGGAGGTGGCCGAACGCGCCCTCGCGCACGACCTCTTCGTGCGCGCCCGCGCCGCGATGTCGGCCGGCCGTGCCTGTCAGCGTGAAGTGCCACTTGCCGTGATGGCCGGTGACGTGCTCGTGGACGGGCAGGCCGACGCCGCCTTCGACGACGGCGCCGCCTGGCTCGTCGTGGACTTCAAGACCGACGTCGAGATCGCGTTCGCGGAACCCGCGTATCGCCTGCAGGTGGCGCTCTACGCCGATGCAATTGCGCGCGCGTACGGACGCGACGTGGAGGCGGTGCTGCTGCGCGTCTAGTCCGCCTGCGCCGGCGCCTGCGGCGCCGCGCCGACGCCCGGGCCCGACTCGAGCGTGAAGGCCACCTGGCCCACCAGGTCTTCCGAGAAGCGCGCCCACGTGGCGTACCCGGACTTCAGGATGGCGAGCGTGGCCGCCTCCTGGCCATGGACGAAGAAGGCGTCGATGCGAAGACGCTCGTCGCCGTTGTCGCTGACGGCGATCGAGGGTTCGTAGTCCTGGGCCCCACGCTCGAAGGTGAGATACACCCCGGCCGTGAGGCCGTCCTTGCCCATCGTCCGGCCGCGCAGGTGGATCACGGTCCGCTGCCGGATCTTCCGCCCGCCGAACGCCTTCCGGCTCTGATTCGTCACCAGGCAGGACCAGCTTTCGACCTGGACGTCGTACCGCACTTCCGCCATGCGTGGCCTCCGCGCGATAGCCTACGGACTCCGTGTAACAGCGATGTATCGTTCTCCTCCGCCTCGATGATCTGCGTGGAGTATCGTGACGCCATGCCCATCCGCGTCCCGTCCCGTCCGCTCGGCCGCTCCGGCCTCACGGTGTCCGCCCTCGGCCTCGGCTGCATGGGCATGTCGGATTTCTACGGCGCCGCCGACGACGCGCGATCGATCGCGGCCATCCATCACGCCCTCGAACTCGGCGTCACCTTCCTCGACACCTCCGACATCTACGGCCCGTTCACGAACGAACAGCTCGTGGGCAAGGCCGTGGCCGGGCGGCGCGACCAGGCGGTTGTCGCGACCAAGTTCGGCATCATGCGGGCGCCCGACGGCCGCGCCATCGGCATCAACGGCCGCCCCGATTACGTGCGGCAGGCCTGCGACGCGTCGCTCACGCGGCTCGGCCTCGACACCATCGATCTCTACTACCAGCACCGCGTCGATCCGGGGGTGCCGATCGAAGAGACCGTGGGCGCGATGGCCGATCTCGTGCACGCCGGCAAGGTTCGGTATCTCGGGCTCTCGGAAGCGGCGCCGAAGACGCTGCGGCGCGCCGTGGCCGTGCATCCGATTGCCGCGCTGCAGACGGAGTATTCGCTGTGGAGCCGCGATCCGGAAGGGGAGCTGCTCGCCACCTGCCGCGACCTCGGCATCGGCTTCGTCGCCTACAGCCCGCTCGGCCGAGGCTTCCTGACCGGCCGCTACCGCTCGCTCGAGGACCTCGACGCCGGCGACTGGCGCCGCACCAATCCGCGCTTCCAGGGTGAGAACTTCCAGAAGAACCTCGACGTCGTGGCCGAGGTGCAGAAGATCGCGGCGGCGAAGGGCTGCACGCCGGCGCAACTGGCGCTCGCCTGGCTCTTCGCGCAGGGCGACGACATCGTGCCGATTCCGGGCTCCACACGCGCCGAACGCGTGGAAGAGAACGCCGGCGCGGCCGCCATCACGCTCAGCCGCGAGGAACTGGCGGCGCTCGAAGCGCTGGCGCCGCAGGTGGTGGGTGAGCGTTACATGGAAGGCGGCATGAAGCTCGTGAACGGCTGACGCATACCGCCCCGCGCGACGGCATCGCCTCAATCGATGCGGAGCGCCAGGCGCAGGCCGCGGGCCCAGAGGCCATCGGGCAGCAGCCGGCGGACGCGGTACATCATGGCGTCGGGCCCGATCACGTGCCGCAGGCCGCGACGGCGGCCTTCGACGAGATCGGCCAGCAGACGCACCACCGGGTCGGGCGGACCCGCGTGTGCTTCGTCGCGCGCGATGGTGTCGTACATCCGGGCCCGTGCCGCGTCGTAGCTCGGAATGCCCGCCCCTGGTCGTGCCTTCCGGTCGGCGATGCCGGTATCGAAGTGGCCCGGCGCCACGATCGACACCGCGATGTTGAGCGGCAGCAGCTCGTGGCAGAGCGACTCGGAGTAGCTGTCGAGCGCGTGTTTGCTGGCGCAGTAGGCGCCGAGGAACGGCAGCGGAATCAGGCCGGCGAGCGACGACACGTTCACGATGCGGCCGGCGCCCTGGGTCCGCATGTGCGGCAGTACCGCATCGACCACACGCGCGACGCCGAAGAGGTTGGTCTCGAACTGCGCCCTGAGACCATCGGCGGTTACCTCTTCGAGTGCGCCCTCCTGCACGTAGCCGGCGTTGTTGACCACGGCGTCGATGCGTCCGGTGGCGCCGGCCACCTGGGCGACACACGCGCGCACCGATGCGGGATCGCGCACGTCGAGCGGCAGATACGACCAGCCGGCGGTTCTCTCTGGCGCGCTGCGCGACGCTCCGAACACGGTATGTCCCCGGCGCGCGAGGTCGTCGGCCAGGAGCCGGCCGAAACCCATCGACGCCCCCGTGATGAGAACGGTGCCGCGCGCCTGCCGATCCGGTGCCATCACGCGCCGAGCTCGCGGCGGCCGGTCCACGCGAAGTGTGCCAGCCACACGGGGAACACCAGGCTGAAGGCGTTCACGTACATCTCCCAGGCCAGCGCGGCCGACCAGCCCGCGTAGATGTCATGCTGCAGGTTGTAGGTGATGTCGACGACGCCGATGAAGCCGAGCGCGCCGGCGGTCACGAGCGCCCAGAGCACGGCGGTTGGGCGCCGCCGCCGCAGCTGTTCGGCGCAGAGGGCCGCGCTCGCCGCAAGCAGGGTATCCGCCGGCGGGAATGCCTGCGAGAAGTCGAGATACGACGCCGTCGCCTCGACGCCCTGCCCCGTCAGCACGGCGTACCAATAGAAGGCGATACCGGCGACCAGGCACCACAACAGGAAGATCGTGACTGCCGAGCCGCGCACCCGAGTGCTTCCCGTCG
Organism: Acidobacteriota bacterium; assembly: GCA_022842985.1. Taxonomy (GTDB): domain Bacteria; phylum Acidobacteriota; class Vicinamibacteria; order Vicinamibacterales; family UBA2999; genus CADEFD01. Next base: position 7,355 of record JALHON010000058.1, read on the forward strand.
CGGGCATCATGCACCGTGTCGCAGCCGTCCCTTCGCGCGCATGACCGGCACGAAGACGTCGGCGAGAATCTGCAGCGCGGCATCGAGATCGGCGCGCGAATGCAGGGTGGTCACGCTGGCGCGGAAGCGCGCCTGGTCGAGCGGCACGGTGGGGTAGTCGACCGGGGTCACGAAGAGGCCGTGGTCGCGCAGGGTGCGGCCCATCTCGTAGAGCAGCGTGCGGTCGTCGCCCACCACGATCGGCACGATGTAGCTCGTGGACGTGCCCGTGTCCACGCCCATGGCCTGCAGCTCGCGGCGGAAGTAGGCGGCGTTGGTCCACAATTCGTCGCGGCGGCCGGGTTCTCGCGCCATCACGTCGAGCGCGGCACTCAGGCCCGCGACTACCACCGGCGGCAGCGCGCACGTGAACCCGTAGGGGTTGGCGTAGAACCGCAGATACTCGATGACGTCGCGCGAGGCGGCGGCGAAGCCACCGACGGCCGAGAACCCCTTCGAGAACGTGCCGTACTGCAGACCCACGCGGTCGCGCACGCCGAAGTGTTCGATGACGCCGCCGCCCGTCGGGCCGCAGCACAGGATCGAGTGCGCTTCATCCACGAACATGCCCACACGGTGCGCCTCGGCCACGTCGAGCAGGCGCGGCAGATCGGCCATGTCACCGTCCATCGAGTAGAGCCCGTCCACGAAGATGAGCCGGCGGCTGCCGGCTGTCTTCGTCAGTACCTCGTCGAGTGACGAGGCGCTGTTGTGGTCGAAGAACACCGTGCGGGCGCCGCCCACCTTGATGCCGTCGACGAGCGAGATGTGGGCGCGGGCATCGACGATGGCGACGTCGCCCTTGCGCATCAGGCCGGCCGCCGACCCGAGCGCGCCGCCGAAGCCACTGTTGAAGATGAGCACGGCGTCGCGGCCGGTGAGGGCCGCCATCTGCTGTTCGAGCCGCTGGTGCAGCACGCTCTTGCCCGAGAGGATCGGCGAGCCGCAGGCGCCGGTGCCGAACGTCTCGAGGGCGTCGCGCGCGGCGGCGATGACGTCCGGATGGCGCACCAGACCGAGGTAGCCGTACGACGTCATGTTGATGACGCGCTGGCTGCCGGTGGCCGTCTGCAGATGGTTCGTCGGCGCGGCCGGATCGCACAGCACCGGCTCGTAGAGCGACGTCGCCCATGCGGTCTCACGCCGCCACTCGAGATACTCGGGCGGCGGCACGAGCGGGCTGTCGGTGTCCGAGAAGTAGAAGTCGGCGAGGCTGAACTGCGAGGCGGTCCACGGCATGGTCAGGATTCCCGGCGCAGGAGGCGGCGGATCGACTCGATCGGCAGGGCGAGCTGACCGAGGAAGCCGCGGGGGACGAAGTCGGGCTGGATGCCGAGCGCGGCCGGGGGCTCCGGCGACGGCGGGATGTAGGTGCCGAACAGGTGGTCGAAGAGCATCAGGTTCATGCCGAAGTTGCTGTTCCCCTCACGCAGGTCGAGCGAGTGATGCAGCCAGTGCACCGACGGCGTGCCGACGACCGCGTTCACCCAGGGCGGTGTGGGCAGGGCGATATTCGTATGCTGGGTCTGCGCGGCGAAGTTGCCGAAGGCCGTCACCCACAGCACGACCTCGGTCGAGGCGCCCAGGGCAAGCAGCGGCGCCACCGACACGAACGTGAAGCTGCCGATGTCGAGCGCGTGAATGCGCGTGGCCTTGAAGAACGTCATGCGCGATGTGCTGTGGTGCAGCGCGTGCAGCGGCCACAACCACGGCACCGAGTGCAGCGCGCGGTGCTGCCAGTAGCCGAAGAACTCGGCGACGACCAGGCCGAGCACGGCCTGCGCCGCCATCGGCCACGACGTGGGCCAGACCTGCACGAGCGGTGCCGTGACGGCCACGCCTGCCAGCCACGCGCCGGCGAACGACCCCAACCCGAAGCTGGCCACGAAATGGCCGAGATCGTTCCGCCACTGGCCGTCGGCCTCGCGCCAGTCACGATGACGCGGCCGCACACGTTCCGCGGCCACGAGCAGCAGGCCGGCGAGCGCGGTGATGCCGAGCAGCACCGTGTCGCCCTGGCCGCCGAGGGCCAGTCCGATGTAGACGGCGCCCAGGCAGGCGGCGAACACCGCGCCCCAGGCGCTGCCGAGCCACGAGGAGGGTTCGTGGGAAGACATCGTCACCGCGTCGCGTTACAGGCCGAGCGCCTCGCGGCGTTCGTAGAGATAGGAGATGCCGTCGAAGAACGTGTTGCCGCGATCGGCCATGATCGTCTGTCCGGTCATGCCGTCGAAGGGCCCGGCGCAGAGCGCGAGCGCGGCCTTGCCCACTTCCTCGGGCGTCATGAACCATTCCTCGTCCACGAAGCTGCGCAGGAATCCGTGGAATTCGTTGCCGAACGTGCCTTCGAACGAGGCCGTACGGATGGCCCGCGATCGCAGCACGTTGATGCGCACGCCGTCGTGCCGCAGGCGATAGGCGGTGTACTTCACCATCGCCTCCATGGCGGCCTTGCCGGCGGCGACGAAGTCGTAGCCCGGGGTGAAGCGGTCGGGGCCATCGGACGACATCACCACGCAGTAACGCGGGTAGGCGCCGAGCACGCGCCGCATCGCCGTGAGATAGGCGAAGGTGGGCCAGGCCGAGCCCTTGAGGCTCTTCATGAAGCCGCGCTCGGAGTAGTCGTCCATGCTGTTGACGACGAGCGCCACCGAGGCGTTGCTGATGAAGGCGTGCACGGCGCCGAAGCGCGCCGCCACGTCCGCCAGGACCGCATCGGTGTCTTCGGCGCGGGTCACATCGGCCTGCGCGATGAATGGCGGCGGGCCGCCGGCGGCGACGATCGCCGCCGTGACCTCCGCCTCGTCCGCGCTGCCCCAGGCATGCGTCAGCACGGTCTGCGCGCCTTCAGCCGCGAAGGCCTGCGCCGTCGCCAGGCCGATGCCCTTCGTGCCGCCCGTCACCAGCACGACTTTCCCGGCGTACGAGCGGGTCGACATCACGCGCCCACGCCCGCGCCCGACTTCGTGTCGTGCAGCAGCGAGACGAGTCCGTCGATGTTCGTGAGCTTGTTCAGTTCGGCGCGCGGCACCTTCACCTTGAGCTCGCGCATCGCGCCCGAGACCACCTCCACGATATCGAGGCTGTTGGCGCCGTATTCCTTGAGCGAGCGCATCGGATCCACGGTGGCCGGGTCGAGGCCGTCCACGGCGCTGGCGAGATGTTTCACGACGACGGCGAGCACGTCTTCACGGGTCATACGATCTCCTTGGTGCGGATGGGGTGCTGGTGGCGTTCCTGGAACAGACGGGAGAAGTTCTCGAAGAGGCAGGCGCCGCCGTCCACGGTGAGCACCTGCCCGCCGATGGCATCCATCGGGCCGGAGCACAGGCCGTAGATGGCCTCGGCGACGGTCTCGGGCGCGGTCAGCACATCGGGCTCGCGTTCGCGCACGAAGGCGGCAAACTCCGGGCCGAACGTGGCGGCGAGCGAGTCGGTATCCACGAACCGCGTGCGCACGACGTTCACGTTCGTGCCGGCGGGATGCAGACGGTAGTGCAGGTAGCGGCAGAGCGCCTCGAGCGACGCCTTGGCGGCGCCGATGAGGTCGTAGCCGACATGCATCGCGTCGGCGCCTTCCGACGACACGCCGACGACATAGCGCGGCGCCCGCCCGAACACGGCCTGCGCGGCGATGATGTGCGCCGCCACCGGCCACGCTGAATGTTCGAGCCCGGTCAGGAAGGCCCGCTTCGTGTAGGCGTCGAGACCGGAGACCGGCACGCCGAACGCGACGTTCGAGACGAAGACGTCGAGCGCGTCGTGGCGGGCGCGGATGCGCGTGAGCAGCGCCTGCACGTCGTCGTCACGGCTGGCGTCCGCCTGCACGAGGTCCGGCGACGGCGCGCCGGCGGCCGCGAAGGCCGCGAGGATCGCATCCTCGTCTTCGGCGCCCCACTTGTAGGTGAGCGTCACGTGCGCGCCGCGGCGGCCGAAGGCGAGCCCGGTCGCAAGGCCGATGCCGCGTGTGCCGCCCGTGACGAGCACGGCGCGGCCCCGAAAGTCATTCCACATAGGTTGCTCGAATCGTGTCGGCGGCGCCGGGGGCGCCAAGGGTCACCTGGTGCATGAGGGACTCGAGCGTCAGCGCCTGCTCGAAGGCCTGCCGGCGTGGCAGGGAGAGCGTGCGCTTGAGGGCTTCGAGGGCGGCGCGTGGCTTCTCGGCGATGCGGCGGGCGAGGTCGCGGGCGCGCGGCACGACGTCGGCACGTGCGGCCACGATGTTCATACCGGCGCCGGCGAAGGCATCACCGCGGCGCAGTTCGCCCGAGTAGAGCAGTTCGTGCGCGACGGCGGGCGTGAGCACGTGGCTCGCAAGCGCGGTCGTGCCCATGCCGGGCGTGAAGCCCATGTTCATGAACGTGAAGCCGTAGCGGCTCTCGCGCGCCAGGCACACGAGATCGGCCGCGAGCCCGAGCGCGAAGCCGCCGCCCACGGCGTGACCGGCCATGGCCGCAATCACCGGCACCGGGCAGTCGAGCAGCACGCGCGGCAGGCGGATGTCGGCCGGGTGGCGTTCGCCCTGCGCGAGTTGTGCGAGCAGCGCGGCCGGAGCGCCCGACGAGAACGTGTCGCCCGCGCCTGTGAGCAGCACGACGCGGCAGTCCGTCGCCGCCGCCGAGGTCGTCACCGCGGAGCCGATCGCCGACACCATCGCTTCGCTGAGCGCGTTGCCCGTGGCCGGATCGTCCAGCCGCACTTCGGTCACGCCGTCGTCCACGGTTACGCGCACCATGGCGCCTCCCCGTCGGTGAAGGCGCGCCAGCGCGCCTGCACGCGTGGCGTGGTCATCATCGCGGCGGTGATGCGGGCACCGGCGGCGGTGGCCTCGGGCAGCGGCAACGACCGAGAGGTGCGGGCCCACGCCCGCAGGCGAGAGAGGGCCTCGGGTTCGAGGCGGCTCAGCATGCGGACGGCGCGCCCGACGGCGCCCTCGATGGGGCCGCCGCGCACCACGTCGTCGACCACGCCGGCGGCCTGCGCGTCGGCCGCGCCGCGCGAGTGCGCTGAAATCGTCCACTGCCGCGCGACGTGCGGCGCCATGCGGTCGGTCACGACCGGCCAGATGATGGCCGGCACGAGTCCCCAGAGCAACTCCGGCAGGGCGAAGGTGGATCGCTCGCTCGCCACCACCCAGTCGCACGCGCAGGCCAGGCCCAGGCCGCCGCCGATCGCCTCGCCGTCGATGGCCGCGAGGAGCGGCTTCGGCGACGCATGCAGCCGGGCGAAGAGCGCGGCGAACGCGTCGGTGGCCGAGGCGCCGTCGTCGGCCGCATCGATGGCCAGGCCGTGGCAGAACACGTCGGCGGTCGCGCCCGTGAGCACGACGACGCGCGCCGGGGAGGACATCGCGTCGTCGAGCGCGGCGGCGAGCGCCACGACCGACGGCGGATCGAGACGGGCCGGAAGCGCCACGCGGGCCGTGGTCAGCTCCATGCGTACTCCCGGTAGTAGTCGCGCACGCCGCGGAAGACGAGCTTGCCCTGACCTTCGTAGTGCGACGCCCAGAGCCCGTCCACGAGATCGGCCGGCGGCGCGTAGTCGCGGGCGCAGGTGGCGGCCTGCACGGCCTGTTCGCAGGCGTCGTATTCAGCCATCGAGACGCGGCGGCGTGTGTCGAGCTGCCGTCCGATGCCGGCCGCCGCCACCACCTCGCGCGCGCCGTCCGCAAGCGTCACGCTGTAGAACTCGGCGCACGAGCCCGAGCCGTAGCTGTAGATGCCCACGCGGTCGCCGCCGCGGACGTCGCCGTGTTCGACGAGACCGGCCAGCGCGAGGAACGTCGCCCCGCCGTAGATGCCCCCGGTGCGGCGGTTGTAGGTGAGCGAGGCCTTCGACTTGCGTGCCCAGTGCGCTTCGGCCCCGGCCTTCGTGAGCCCGAGCTCGCGGCGGGCGAGTTTGAGGTGTGCGCGCTGCGAGAGGCCACCGAACGGCACGTGGTACACATTCGCGGCAAAGAACGTCTCGAAGTCCACCGGCCGGCCGACGCGGCGCACGTAGGCGTCGTAGGCGAACTCCACGCCGTCCAGGTACGACAGCAGGCTCTCGTCGGCATCGCCGGTTTCAACACCTGGCGCCGGCCGGAAGATGTCGGCCACTTCGTGCGCGTACACCCCGTGCCAGCCCAGGTCGAGTGTGGCGATGCGCGGCGCGCGGCCGAGCAGCAGCGCCACGCCTGCCGCGCCGAGCACGGCTTCTTCAGGGCCGCCATCGTGCCGCAGCGCGTGGTCGGTGTTGATGACGAGCGCTTTCGCGTCCGGGTCGATACCCGAGGCCAGCCAGCCGGCCGCGAGCTGCATGGCGCCGGTGGCGCCGTAGCAGGCGTGTTTCACCTCGAAGTTGCGGCAGTCGGATCGTAGGCCCAGGAAGTGATGCACCCAGGAGCTGACGGGCTTCTCCTGATCGGGCGCCGACTCGGTGGCCACGACGAGCAGCCGCACACGGTCGAGGTCCTCGGCCGTGAGGAGCGGCCGGGCTGCATTCACCGCCAGCGTGACCACGTCTTCCTGCGGCCCCATCACCGAGCGTTCGTCGCAGAACAGGCGCTCGCGCACGTTCGCGGTGTCGAGGCCGCGCGCGGCACAGAGATCGCCGATGTCGAGCGTCAGCGCGCACGGGTAGACACCGATGGCGTCGATGCCGATGGCGGCCGATGCCGATGGCGAAAGGGCGGGGGGAGGGCCGGACGCCATGGTCAATGCAGCCAGTCGAGGCCACCGGTCACGCCGAGCGCCTGACCGTTCACGAACGACGCGCCGTCACTTGCGAGGAAGAGCACCGCGGCGGCGGCTTCACTCACCTGGCCGGCGCGGCCCACCGGGCAGTGCTTCGCGTAGAAGTCCCGGTTCTGCGTCGAGAGCTCCTTGAGCGTCATCTCCGTCTCGAAGAGGCTGAGCAGCAGCGCGTTGCTCGTGATGCCCTTGCGCCCGTATTCCTTGGCGAGCGCAGCCGAGAGGCCGAGCATCCCGGCCTTGCTGGCGCTGTAGGCGACATCACCCGACATCCCGTTCGCGGCGATCGAGGACATGAAGATGAAGCGGCCGAAGCCGTTGGCGAGGAAGGCCGGCAGGAACTGCCGGGCCACGTAGAAGGCGCCGTTCAGGTTCGTGTCGAGTACGTCCTGCCAGTCGTCGTCACTCGTCGAGATGGCAAGTCCGGCGCGTGTCACCGCGGCGTTGGCCACGACCACGTGCACGGTCTCGAAGTCGTCGAGCACCTGTTCACCCACGCGGTCGACGGCGGCCGAGTCGCGCACGTCGAGCTGGTAGGCGCGGCAGCGGGCCTCGGGCGCCGCGGCGGCAGTGGCGGCCACGACGGCGTCAGCGGCTTCCTGGCGCTCCCGGTAGGTGAAGGCGACGTCGAAGCCAGCGACGGCGGCGGCGGTCACGACGCCGGCGCCGATGCCGCGCGAGCCGCCGGTCAGGAACATCACACGGCGCGGGGCGAGATCAGGCTTCATGGTTCCGCCAGAGGCTGACGCAGTTGATGCCGCCGAAGCCGAAGGAGTTCTTGAGCATCACGCGCACGCGCCGGTCCACCGGGCCGTCGCGGCAGACGTCGAGGTCGACGGCCGGATCGAGTTCGTCGATGTTGATCGACTGGTGCAGGCGCCCGGCCCGCATCTGCAGCAGGCCGGCCACGGTTTCCACCGTCGGCGCCGACCAGCAGCAATGGCCGAGCATCGACTTCGGCGCGTTCACCGACACCTTGTAGGCGTGGTCGCCGAACACGCGCTTGATCGACTTGAGTTCGGTGAGATCGCCGAGCGGCGTCGAGGTGGCGTGCGCGTTGATGTAGTCCACGTCGGACGGCGCGAGGCCGGCATCGCGCAGCACGCGGCCCATCGCCTGCGCCTGGCCGTCCTCGGAGGGCTGCGGCAGATGGTTGCCGTCGGAGCTGGCCGCGCAGGCCAGGACCTCGGCGTAGATGCGGGCGCCGCGCCGTGTGGCCGCCTCGTAGTCCTCGAGCACCAGCGTGGCGCCGCCGTGCGCCGGCACGAAACCTTCACGCTTCGTGTCGTAGGGGCGGCTGGCCCGGGCCGGCTCGTCGTTGAAGCTCTGGAACGAGATGGCGCCCATGATGGCCATCGCGTGCACGTCCACCGGCGCGAACTCGAGCACCGCGCCGACCACCATCGCCACCTGCGCGTCGTGGTGCCGGATCTCGTCGATGGCCGACCGCAGGGCCACGTTGCCGCTGGCGCAGGCCGCGCCCATCGTGTAGATGGGGCCGCGCGTCTGCAGCACCTCGGACACGCAGCCGGCATGGTCGGTGTCGAGCGAGTAGAGCGACGTCATCCCGTCGATGAAGTCGGGCTCCTCCTCGAACTGCTGCCGCGAGTTGTACTGGTAGAGTGCGTTCAGGTTGTGGCCCGAGACGACGACCGCCTGCGCGTGCGGATCGTAGTCGGCACCGAAGAGACCGGCGTCGAGCCAGCCATCGGCGGCGAGCAGCATCGTGAGCTTCGTCGTCCACGGCACGCGCTTCACGAGATTCTTCAGCCGCTTGAAGACGTCCGCGGGCAGGCGTCCCTCGAGCGACGCGAGCTTCGCGTCCACGTTGTAGTGCGACAGGTCGCCGCCGACCTTGCTGTAGACACGGTCCGTGGGAAAGGCCTTCCACTGCGAGATCGCGGAGCGTCCCGCCATCAGCCCGTCGCGAAAGCCGTCGAGCGTGTCGCCAAGAGCGGTGTTCACGCTCATGCCGGTCACGACTACCCGCTTACTCATCGATGTAGACCTCGGAAACGGCGAAGGCGGCGAGGGTGTCGCCGCGCCACGCCTGGCCGGCGGCGACGAGCGTGAACCCGTGCTCGACGACAGCGGCATGCAGCGTCATCCGGTCGCCCGGCTGGAACGGGGCGAGGAACGACGCGTGGTGGATGTGGATGGCGCGCACGCCGGCCGGTGTGACCGTCGCCGCGACGTCCACGGTCTGGCCGCCGGCGAAATGCAGCAGCGTCAGCCCGAGCTGACCCATGGCTTCGATGGTCAGCACGCCGGGATAGATCGGCTGGCCGGGGAAATGTCCGGCGAAGCCCAGGTCGCCGGCGTCGAGCACGCGGTGGCCGCGGACGCCTCCGATTGCGAGGTCCACCGCGTCCACGCCGTCCACGAGCAGCATCGGCGTGCGGTGGGGCAGCAGACGTTCGAGCGCCGGACGCCCGTGGGTCACGGGCGTGCCGCCGGGCACGAGCGGCTCGCGCTTCAGCCGCCGCACCAGGCTGGCGAGGGTGTCAGGCGCCAGCATGCAGGGCCTCCACCGTCGCCATGAAGTGCGTGGCGGGATCGTGCGCGTCGGGCGCGTCGAGCCGGGCGCGGCGCAGCGGCTTCCAGCTGCGGCCGAGCATGTTGTGCAGCACGCCGCCCGGGCCCACCTCGACGAACGTGGCGGCAGGGTGCGCCGCCGCCGTGTGGTCCAGCGAACGTTCCCACAGCACGGGCGCGCTCACGTGCGCGGTCAGCGCCGCGACGAAGTCGGCCGGTGTGGCGTCCGCGATCGGCGTGGCCGAGACGTTCGGCAGGTAGCTCGCGCGCGGCGGCTGCCATGGCGCGGCCTGGAGGTGCCCGGCAAACGCCTCGCCCACGGCGGTCATGAGCGGCGAGTGCATCGGCACGCGCTCTTCGATGACGGCGGTATAGGCGCCGTGCTCCTCTTCGAGCGTCGTGGCCGCCCACGTCACGGCGTCGGTCGCACCGGCGATCACGTGCTGCGTCGGGGTGTTGAAGTTGCTCACGACGGCGCAGCCGCGTCCGGCGGCCTCGGCGACCACGGCGGTCACGGCCTCGCGATCCGCGCCGAGCACTGTCACCATGATGCCGGGCGGCGCCTGGTCGTAGCAGCGGCCGCGCGCGCTCACGAGCGCCAGGGCGTCCTCGAAGGTCAGCGCGCCGATGTGCACGAGATGGCTGTACTCACCCAGGCTCAGGCCAAGGGACGCTGCCGCGGTCACTCCTTCGGCGGCGAGTGCCTGCAGATACATCTGGCTCGCCAGGAAGACCACGATCTGCACGTCGCGGTTCGTCTCCAGCCGTGCCGTCTCGCGGCTGAGATAGGCCGCCGCATCGGCCGGGCCCAGCACGCCGCCTACCCGCGCGGCCACCGCGTCTGCCGCCGGATGTGAACGCCGGGCTCGCGTCAGCGCGTCGGGGCTGACCGAACTCTGGCCTGGAAACAGAAAGGCGGCGTTCATCGAGGGGGTGACGGGACTCCGGGGGATGTCCCGCCCACCTACATAGAGGCGCTGGCCGTTCGAATTGCTCACGCTGGGCGCGGGCGTCATGCGCCCGCCACCGCCGGCGATGGCCGGGCCGAGGCGCTGCCGTGGACAGCACGCCGACGTGAAGACAGAAAGACCAGGGGCATGAGGGGGCCGTGGGTTCATCCCACTAAGCGCAATCGCGTCGCGAATCAGGTCACGCGCAGAGCGCCGTCCGGCCGGGAAGGGTAAAATCATGGCGTGGAACCCCGCGCGTCCTGGCTACAGGTGAAGGCGATCCTGGCCGACGCGCTCGAACGGCCGGCCGCGGAGCGGGCGGCATTCCTGGCGCAGGCCTGTGGCGGCGACGAGGGACTGCGCGCCGAGGTGGCGTCGCTGCTCGACGCCGAGGCCGACGCCGGCGACTTCATCGAGACCCCCGTGCGCCCGGTCGTGACGCCCGAGGAGGCCGCTGACCCGTTCGAAGGGCGGGCGCTCGGTGCCTATGTCATCGAGCGACGCATCGGCCATGGCGGCATGGGCACGGTGTACCTGGCGCACCGTGCCGACCGGCACTTCGAGCAGCGGGTCGCCATCAAGATGCTGCGCCGGGGCATGGATTCCGAGCTGCTCGTGCAGCGCTTCCGCCACGAGCGGCAGATCCTCGCCTCGCTCGACCATCCGAACATCGCCCGTCTCTTCGACGGCGGCTCGACCGACGAGGGCCTGCCGTACTTCGTGATGGAGCTCGTGGACGGCGTGCCGATCGACCGCTACGCCGACGAGCATCGTCTCTCGACGCCCGACCGGCTGCGTCTCTGCCTGCGGATCGTGGAGGCAGTGCAGCACGCACACGACCGCCAGATCGTCCATCGCGATCTGAAGCCGAACAACGTGCTCGTGACGAAGGACGGGCACCCGAAGCTGCTCGACTTCGGCATCGCCAAGATTCTCGATGCCGGGCCCGGCGGGCCGTCCACGCTCACGACGCTCGCACGGCCGATGACGCCCGACTATGCGAGCCCCGAGCAGGTGCGCGGGCTGCCTGTCACGCCCGCGACCGATGTCTATGCCCTGGGCCTGCTGCTCTACGAACTGCTGACCGGTCATCGCGCCTATCGGCTCACCACCCATACGCCCGATGAAGTGGCGCGCGTCGTGTGCGACGAGGAGCCGGAGCGGCCGAGCGCCGTCGTGGCGAAGGCCGAACGCATCACCCAGGCCGATGGCACCACCGTGGATGTGACGCCGGCGTCGGTCAGCGAGCGTCGCGACGCCTCGCCGGAGGACCTGCGGCGTCAGATGTCCGGCGGCCTCGACGACATCGTGCTGCGCGCGCTGCGCAAGGATCCGCGTTTCCGCTATCCCACGGCGCGGGCGCTCGGCGACGACATCCGGCGCTACCTGGACCAGCAGCCCGTGGCCGCCACCGACGGCGCCTGGCGGTATGCCACCGGCCGCTTCGTGGCCCGCCACCGCATGGCGCTTGCCGGCCTCGCGCTCGTGGCGTCCACGGCCGGGATCACCACCACGCTGTTGCCGTCGCGGGCGCCGGCGGCCGTGCCGTCGCCGGCCTCGACGCCGATTGCCGCGCCGCGCCGGTCGGTCGCCGTTCTCACGTTCCGCAACCTCTCGGCGCAGCCGGCCGACGCGTGGCTCGCGACGGCGCTGGCCGAGATGCTGGCGACCGAGCTCAACGGCGGCGGGCAGCTGCGGGTCGTGCCGTCGAACCTCGTGGCGCGGGCCCTGCGCGATACGGGCGGGGCGGCGCCTGGCGATCCGGCGGCCGTCGTGGACCTCGTGCGCCGGGCCGTCGGCGCCGACGTGGTGGTTGCTGGTTCCTTCGCGGTCAGCCCGGGCGACACACGCGCGCTGCGCCTCGACGTGCAGCTCGTGGGTGAGGGCCAGGACGCCGCGGCGATCGCGCAGTCGGGCACCGAAGCGGACCTCTTCGCGCTCGTGTCGGCCACCGGGCGCGCCTTGCGCGGGCGGCTCGGCGTGACCGAGAACTCCGCCACCACCGTGCGCGGCGTGCGCGCGGCCCTGCCGGCGAGTGTCGAGGCGACGCGCCTCTACGCCGAGGGCCTCGAGAAGCAGCGCGCGCTCGACGGCAACGCGGCCCGCGTCGCCCTCGAGGCCGCGGCGGCGATCGAACCGCGCAATCCGCTCATCCAGCTCGCGCTCGCCGCGACGTGGACGACGCTCGGCTACGACGCCCGCGCCACCGAGGCCGCCACGCGCGCCTTCGATGCCTCGGCCGACCTCACCCGTGAGGATCGGCTGACCGTCGAAGGCGTGCTCCAGGAAACCAGACGCCAGTGGCCGGCCGCCGTCGAGGTCTACCGCACGCTCTGGGGCTTCTTCTCGGACAACGTCGAGTACGGCCTGAAGCTCGCCGCCGCGCAGGTCTCGGCGGGGCAGGGCAAGGACGCGCTCGTGACCATCGAGGGCCTGCGCCGTCTGCCGGCGCCGCAGAGCACCGACCCGCGCATCGATCTCGTGGAAGCGCAGGCCGCCTCCGCCCTCGGCGATTTCCCGCGCGAGCTTGCCGCCGCCGAACGGGGCGCCACGCGCGCCGCCGTCGGCGGACTCACGCAGATGCTGGCGCGCGCCCGCCTCGCGCAGGGGCGCGGCCATTACAGTCAGGGCCGTTTCAAGGACGCGCTCGCCGCGCTCGAAGAGGCGCGGGTGGCCTTCCAGGCGGCCGGCGACCGCGCCGGGCTCGCCTCCACCATCAGCGCGCTCGGCAGCGTGCATTCGGACCTGGGCGACAACGCCCTCTGCGAGCGGCTCTACCGCGAGTCGCTGGCGCTCAGCGAGGCCATCGGCGACCGTCGCGGCATGTCGGCGGTGCTGAACAACCACGGCATCATGCTCAAGAACCAGGGGCGGCTCGATGAGGCGCGGGCCATGCACGAACGCGCCTTGACCCTGCGCCGCGAAATCGGCGACCGCAACTGGACGGCCATCTCGCTCAACAACATCGGCGTCGTGCTCTTCGAGCAGGACCAGATGCGTGAGGCGGCGCGCTACTACACCGAGGCGGTGAGCCTGTCGCGCGCCATCGGCGACACGCGCAACGTGGTGCGCGCGCTGCACAACCTCGCCATCGTCCAGCGCGAGTCGGGTGAGCTGGCGGCCGCGCGCGCCGGCTTCGAAGAGGCCATCCCCGTGCGCGAGCAGATCCGCGACCAGCGCGGCGCCGCCATCGCGCGCATCGAGCTCGGCACCGTGCTGCACGCGCAGGGTGAGCTCGAGGCGGCGGCCCGGGTGCTCGACGAAGCGCTCACCGGCGCCCGCGCCATCTCGTTCACCGAGGCCGAGGGCTTCGCGCTCTACCAGCAGGCCGAAGTGGCGCTGACCCGTGGCGACGTCGCGGCGGCGCGCCGGCTGCACGAAGCCGCACTCGCCGTGCGTGAGCGGCGCGAGGAGCCGAAGACCATCGGCGAAAGTCAGCTGGCGCTCGCGGTCGTGGCGCTCGAAGAAGGCCGTGTGCCGGAGGCCGAGGCTATGGCGAAGGCCGCCGAGCGGGCCGCCAGCGAGCAGCCGGCCGCGCGCGCCCAGGCCCTGCTCGTGCAGGCGC
>JALHON010000059.1 GCA_022842985.1 Acidobacteriota bacterium
GTGCCGTCGAGAATCCACTTCGTGCCGCGCACGTCGAGGCGTGGACCAGGCTGCGGCGGCAGGTGCGGCCGGCCATCCTCGGTCTCGCCGCCCGCGGCGGTCGTCGGCAGCCGGAAGATGCGCCAGCGCAGCGGCGTCGCCGCGTCGAGCAGGCGCGGCACCGACAGGCGGGCCGGCAGGCCCGTGGACATGAGCTGCACCGAGGTGATGCCGAGCCGCACGGCATCATCGGCGAACGCCCGGTAGAGCGACACCGCTCGCGCCGGCGGCGTGCCCTCGGCCAGGCGTCGCGAGGCGATGTAGGCGGCGTACTCCTCGAGGCGCCCGTCGAGCCGGCCCGACGCGTCGCGCCCGTGCCGGCCACCCGCCGGGTCGCGCACCGAGTCGTCGAGCCCCACGAGCATGAGCGCCGCGGAGTTCAGCACGTCGCCGTGGCCGGTCCACATCTGCAGCCACACCGGGCGTGCGGTGACGCGCGCGTCGAGCCACGCGCGCGAGAGGCGCGGGTCGTCCCACGCCGTCGGTCCGATGCGGCCACGCAGGATGGCGCCGGGGGCCGCCGTGCGGTCGGCCGCGGTGAGCGCCGCCTCCAGGGCGTCGAGCGACGGATCCTCGTCGAGCGCCAGAGGCACGCTGTCGGGCGAGACGTCGACATGCACGTGCGCATCGTTGAAGCCCGGCACGAGCACGCGTCCGCCGGCGTCGACGACGCGGGTGGCGGGCCCCTTCGCGGCGAGCGCCTCGGCGGCGGTACCGACGGCGATGACGCGCTCCCCCTTCATCGCCACCGCCTCGGCCCACGGACGCGCAGGGTCGTTCGTGAACACCCGCGCGTTCGTGATGACGAGATCCGGCGCCACCGGCCCCGCGCAGCCGGCAAGCGCGAACCCGAGGCACGCGAGCGCAGCGGCGAGACGGCGTGACACTGGCATGGTCGTTCCCGAGCCCCGAGCCCCGGGGCCCGAGTCCCGGCTACGCAGGCGCGCCGGGGAACGGCTCGTCGGCGCTGCCGCCGTAGATGGCCGGCACCTTGCCACCCATGGGCCGCAGGTAGGTCGAGAGCTGGCCGCGATGGTGCACGCCGTGCACGAGGCAGAAGTTCAGGTAGACGATCGCCGGGTTCTTCATCCCGTAGAAGTCGATGATCTCGGTGAACTTGACGTCGGGCAGCGCCAGCACCTGCTCGAGCTTCTTCGGCAACTCGTGCTTGTACCAATCGGCCAGCTTCGCCGGCGTCGGCGCCGCGGCCTTGAGCTTGGCGTCGCCGTCGGGATCGCTCGTGAACTTCCCGTCGAGGATGGCGTTGAGGAACCAGATGTCGGCGCCGGCCAGATGCACGGCCAGGTCCCAGGCCGAGCGGCCCTTCCCTTCCGGCTTCCAGTCCTTGTTGCCCTCGGGGATGGCCTCGAGCACCTTCACCGTGGTCATCCACTCGTGCTGCAACTGCGTGCCGATGACGTTCACTGCGGCGCGGGCTTCATGCGGTGTCATGACGGCCTCCTAGCGTGTGAGCTTCCGGTACTTGATGCGGTGCGGCTGATCGGCGGCGGCGCCGAGGCGGCGCTTCCGGTCGGCCTCGTAGTCCTGGTAGTTGCCTTCGAACCAGGTGACCTGCGAGTCACCTTCGAAGGCGAGGATGTGCGTGGCGATGCGGTCGAGGAACCAGCGGTCGTGGCTGATGACCACGGCGCAGCCGGGGAACTCGAGCAGCGCGTCCTCGAGCGCGCGCAGCGTGTCGACGTCGAGGTCGTTGGTCGGTTCGTCGAGCAGCAGCAGGTTGCAGCCCTTGCGGAGCAGCTTGGCGAGATGGACGCGGTTGCGTTCGCCGCCCGAGAGCGTGCCCACCTTGCGCTGCTGGCCGGCGCCCTTGAAGTTGAACCACGAGACGTAGGCGCGCGAGGCCACCTTGCGCTTGCCGAGTTCGAGTTCGTCTTCGCCGCCGGTGATGACCTCGAACACCGTCTTGTCGGGATCGAGCGCGTCGCGGTTCTGATCGACGTAGCCGATCTGCACCGTTTCGCCGAGCCGCATCGTGCCGGCATCGGGCTGTTCCTGCCCGGTGATCATGCGGAAGGTCGTGGTCTTGCCGGCGCCGTTCGGGCCGATCACGCCGACGATGCCGCCGCGCGGCAGCGTGAAGGTGAGGTCGTCGAAGAGCACGGTGTCGCCGTAGGCCTTCTTGACGCCCCGCGCTTCGACCACGATGTCGCCCAGGCGCGGCCCGGGCGGAATGTAGATCTCCACCTTGTCGAGCTTCTCGTTCGTGTCTTCGGCGAGCAGCTGTTCGTAGGCGTTGAGACGCGCCTTGCCCTTGGCCTGGCGGGCCCGCGGCGACATGCGGATCCAGTCGAGCTCGCGCTGCAGCGTGCGCTGGCGTTTGCTCTCGGACTTCTCTTCCTGTGCCAGCCGGCCCTGCTTCTGTTCCAGCCAGCCGGTGTAGTTGCCCTGGTACGGGATGCCGCTGCCGCGATCGAGTTCGAGGATCCAGCCGGCGACGTTATCGAGGAAGTAGCGGTCGTGCGTCACGGCGACGACGGTGCCCGGGTAGTCCTTGAGGAAGCGTTCGAGCCAGCCGACCGACTCGGCGTCCAGATGGTTCGTCGGTTCGTCGAGCAGCAGCAGATCGGGCGACTGCAGCAGCAGCCGGCAGAGCGCCACGCGGCGCCGTTCACCGCCGGAGAGCGTCGTCACGTTGGCGTCGGCCGGCGGCAGACGCAGCGAGTCCATGGCCAGGTCGAGGCGGCTGTCGAGGTCCCACGCGTTCGTGGCGTCGATCTTGTCCTGCAGGCGGGCCTGCTCCTCGAGCACCTTGTCCATCTGCTCGGGCGTCATCTCTTCGCCGAGCTTCATGTTCACGGCGTCGTAGTCGTCGAGCAGCTTGCGCACGGCGGCCACGCCCTCTTCCACGTTGCCGCGGACGTCCTTGGCGGGGTCGAGCTGCGGCTCCTGCGGCAGGTAGCCAATCGACACGCCTTCGCCCGGGAACGCCTCGCCGCGGAAGTTGTGGTCGAGGCCGGCCATGATCTTGAGCAGCGTCGACTTGCCGGAGCCGTTCAGGCCGAGCACGCCGATCTTGGCGCCGGGCAGGAACGACAGCCAGATGTCCTTGAGAACCTGGTGGTCGGGCTCGTGAACTTTCCCGAGCCCCTTCATGGTGTAGACGAACTGTGGCATGTGGGCGGGGCTCGGGGGCCGGGGCCCGGGGCTCGGGAGACCAGCCTCCCTCAGCTCCGCGACACCGCCGCGAACCAACCCACGAATTGTACTGCAGCGGTCCGCCCGGCGGACGCGGCGGGCGCCGGCCCTTGACGGACGACAGCGCCGAAGGCCCACGCCTCCGGCGCCCCGGGGCTACTGCTTGTCGTAGACCTGCATGTTGTTCACCGCGCGGCCCTCGGCATCGGTGCCCTTGGCGGTCACGGTCATGCTCTTGCCGTCGTCTGCGACGACCACGGTGTTCACGGTGTAGACGCGCCCGGCCTTGCGGTAGGTGGCCTCGGTGGTGGTCGGGCTGATGCGGCGGCGCGAGGCCGTGTCGAACATCGGCGACCCGGTGACTTTCATCGCCTTTCCGTTGTACTGACCGGCGTAGGTGACGTGCGTCGCGGTGTCGTCGGCCGCCACGGTGTGGATCACCGAGGTGACCTTCTTGCCGGCCGCGGTGATGGTCAGGGTGGAGCTCTTCGGCGCGACGCCCGGACTGTACGTCGACTTCTCGACGTTCAGCGTCCACGTACCGACCGACGAGTTCATGACCGGTGCCGCGGCACCGAGCCCCGCGACCGACAGGCCGACCAGCAGTGTCGTGGCGACGATCGAGGAAATCTGCTTCATGTGCGCGTCCTTTTGGAAGGTCGCCCGCACGTTCACCCTGACGTCAGGGCGGCCAGGCGACGCGCCACCGGAGGACGGCGCGCGCCCGGCACGGGCAACGATGTGGTGCGCCCTCACGGTAGGGCATCCACGGAACGCGGTCTGTGCCGTTCGGCACAGTGCGGGACGCCGCTACTCCGGCTTCAAGGTCACCACGACATAGCGATCGAGCGGGAAGTACTTCTTGATCGTCTCGTGCAGGATGGGCACGGTGAGGGCGTTCGTGCGCTCGACGCGGCGCGCGATCGTCGCGGCGTCCCAGCCGAGCATGTGCACGGTCTGCAGCGAGCCCAGCCAGTACTGGTTCTGGGTGGCGGAGGTCTCGAGCTCGCGGCGCTCCATCTCCTGGACCTTCTGCAGGTCGTCGGCCGACGGCCCCTCGGTGCGCAGCCGCGTCACCTCGTCGAGCACCGCCTTCTGCAGCGCCTCGACGCGGTCGGGCGCGCTGCCGAACGATACGGTCATCGTGCCGTAGCCCTTCTGCGGCGCCGTGTTGCCGTAGTTCACGCTCACCCCGTACGTGCCGCCCAGCTGCTCACGCAGGATGTCGCGCAGGCGCATGCCGACGAGCGTGGAGGCGGCGCGCGCGCGGTGCATCTCGAGTTCGTTCAGGCCGGTGTCGGCGAAGAAGGCGATGGCGTTCTGGCTGGCCGGTTCCTTGCCCTTCGTCACCACCGCCTTCTCGATGCCCTTCGGGAACGTCATCCCCATGTCGCGGAACGCCGTGCGGCGCGGACCCGTCGAGGGCAGCGACGCCAGCCACTGCTCCACCATCGGCACCACGGTGGCCTCGTCGAAGGCCCCGACCATGAAGAACGTGAAGTCGGCGGCGTTGCCGAAGCGGGCGGCATAGTCGCGGCGCATCACCTGTAGATCCAGGGCCTGCACGTCGGCAGCGCTCAGGCTCTTCGCCGAGTAGTGGCCCGACGTCGTGAGCTCGCGCACCTTCTCGCCGAACAGATACCGCGGACTCTGCCGCTGGTTCTCGAGCATGGCGCCGAAGCGGCGCTGCAGCAGGCCGAACCCCTCATCGGTCAGGCCCGGCGCGGTGAAGGTGAGGTAGACGAGCTGGAGCGCCGTCTCGAGATCCTTCGGCGTGGACGATCCCGACACGCCGTGCGTGTGGCTGTCGATGTCGGGCGAGGCCGACGCGATGCGGCCGGCGAGCACCTTCTCGAGATCCACCGGCGTGAGCCCCCCCAGGCCGCCCATGGCGACCAGGGCGGGCGCCAGCGCTGCCTCGCTGTAGTCGGCCTCGGGCGCGAGCGAGCCGCCACCGTAGGCGTAGGCGCTGAACACGACCTGGTCGGCCTTGAACGTCGTGGGCTTGAGCCACACCTCCATGCCGTTCGACAGCGTGAGCACCGTCACGCCGACGGCGGGAATCTCCCGGCGCCCCGTGACCCGGCCACGCGCGGGCGTGGTCGCGACGAGCGCGCGGCCCGCCAGACCGTCACTCCACGGCGTGACCTCGCCGGTGAAGGCGGCGGCGAGCGCCGTGCGCAGGGTGTCGTCCGTGGGCGCGTCCGGCACGGCGGGCGACACGCCGAGCACGACGCGGCTGTCGTCGCGCACGAGCTTCCGCATCTCGGCCGTGAGGTCGGCGGCGGTGATGCCCGGCAGGAATCCGCGCACCAGTGCGAACTCGTAGGCGATGCCAGGTGCCGGCTCGCGCTGCAGGAAGTGCCGCACGAGCTCATTGGCCAGCGACGGGCTCTCGGCGTTGCCGCGTTCGTTGAAGGCCTGCTCGTAGCCGGCGAGCAGGGCCTGCCGGGCGCGGTCGATTTCCGGCGCGGTGAAGCCGAACTGCTGCGCCCGGCGCGCCTCACGCACCACGGCGTCGAGGCCCGGCGCGGTCTTCCCCGCCGGCACCTCCGCGCTCAGCTCGAAGATCGAGAGCGCGCGGCCGAGGCCCGAGGCGCCGGCATCGGCGCTCAGGAACGGCGCGTCGGGGCGCCGCGCAATCTCCGCCAGGCGCTGGTTGAGCATCGAGAGCGCCAGCCCGCGCACGATCGATCGCCGGTACGCCCCCACCGTGCCCTCGGGCTCGGGCGTGCTCTTGAAGGCCGCCGTGACGCTCCAGCGCTGCGCCTCGCTGTCGGTCACCATCTTGTAGAGCGTGTCGGCGTGCGACGGCACGACGCGCGGCACGTCCGGCGCCGGCGCCGTCGGCGTGGCCAGGTCGGAGAAGCGCTGGCGCACGAGGCGCTCGGCCTCGTCGAGCGGCAGGTCACCGGCCACGACGACCGCCATGCGGTCGGCGCGGTACCAGGTGCGGTAGAAGTCGCGCAGCCGCTCGTGCGGGAAGGTGCGCAGCGTGTCGGGCAGGCCGATCGGCAGACGGTCGGCATAGCGCGAACCGGCGAACAGAATCGGCAGTTGCTGGTCGGTGACCCGCGAGCCGGCGCCGAGGCGGCCGCGCCATTCCTCGAGCACGACGCCGCGTTCCTTGTCGATCTCCTCGCTCGTGAGCGACGCGCCGCCGGCGAAGTCGCGCAGCGCGAGCAGGCCCTTGTCCACGTAGCCCTCGCGGTCGGTGGGCACGTCGAGCATGTAGATGGTCTCGTCGAACGAGGTCGAGGCGTTCACGTGCGGACCGAAGCGCGCGCCGATCGACTCGAGGAACGCCACGAGTTCACCCGGCTTGAAATTGGTGCTGCCGTTGAACGCCATGTGCTCGAGGAAGTGCGCGAGACCGCGCTGGTCGTCGGCCTCGTGGATGCTGCCGACATCCACCGCCAGGCGCAGCGACACACGTTTGGCCGGGCGCGGGTTCTGGCGCAGGAAGTAGCGCAGCCCGTTCGGCAGCCGGCCGGCGCGGATCGACGGATCGAGCGGCAGCTCGGCCGCCGGGTCGGTGGCCACGGCCGGCAGCTGGGCCGCGGGCGCGGCGCTCTGGGCCGGCGCGAGCGTGACGGAAACCGTGAACGCCAACGCGGCAAACGCAGGGAGGAACGGCAGACGAAGAGTCATGGGTGTCCTTGAGACGCGGCAGCCGGCCGGTTGGTCGCCGGCCGGCCCTTCATCATGCCTGCTTTTCCCCGTCCCCGGGCCTCGGTCCACGATGCCGGAGCCCCGAGCCCGGAACCCGAGCCCCGAGCCCGGTCCCCGAGCCCCGCCTAAGATATGTGGCACATGACCCTCACGATCACGCGCCTCGCCCCGCACGTCTCCCTCCCCGCCTACGGCACGCCCGGCGCCGCCGCGTTCGATCTGGCCGCCTCGGCCGACACGGTGGTGCCGCCGCACGGCATCGCGCTCGTGCCCACCGGCCTCGTGGTCCGCGTGCCCGAGGGGCATTTCCTCGCCATCCTCGCGCGCAGCAGCACGCCGCTCAAGCGCGGCCTCATCGTCGCCAACGGCATGGGCGTCGTCGACAGCGACTACTGCGGCCCCACGGACGAAGTGAAGATCCAGGTGCTGAACATCACGGATGCGCCGGTGCACGTCGCCACCGGCGATCGCATCGCCCAGGGCATGGTGCTCGCCGCCCCGCGTGTCACCTTCATCGAAGCGACGACGGCCGACGGCCCGTCGCGCGGCGGCTTCGGCAGCACGGGCCGCTGACCGGCGCCCGCCCGGCCCCGCCGTTTCGCCAGCGATTTCGCGTCTTCGAACGTCACGCACCGCCGCGGTAGCAATTGCCGGCGCACGCGATCTAGGATGGCAGCGTGTTCGCGGACATCCTCCGCGCCTGTGTGGCGCGGCGGCGCGGCGCACGGCTGGTGGTGCTCTCGGACTTCGATGGCACCCTGGCCGAGTTCGATCTCGACCCCACCCTTCCCCGGATCCGGTCGGACGCGTTTGCCGCGCTCGTTGCGCTGTCGTCTCTCACGCATGTGACCCTCGGGCTCGTCAGCGGCCGTCGTGTCGCCGATCTCGCCCGCCGGGTCCCGCTCGGCTCGGAGGTGTACATGGCCGGACTGCATGGCCTCGAGATCGTCGTCGACGACCGTACCTGGCGCCACGACGCGGTCGAGCGCGCGCTCACGGCGGTGCAGGCCCTCGAGGCGTCGCTCACGCCGGTCGTGGCCGGCACGGCGGGCGCGCGTCTCGAAGCCAAGGGCGCGGCGGTGGCCGTCCACGTCCGCGGCGTCGCCCGCGACGATCGCGCCCGCGTGCTCGCCGCCGCGGATGCCACGGCCGCCCCGTGGCTCGAGACCGGCGCCCTGCGCCAGCTCGTCGGCGCCGACGTGCACGAGTATCTGCCTGCGGCCGCCTGGAACAAGGGCGATGCCGTGCGGTGGATCGCGCACGACATCGAACGCGACACCGGCGAGACGCCCTGGCTCGTCTATTTCGGCGACGACCTCACCGACGAAGACGCGTTCCGCGCCGTGGGCGACGGCGTGTCGGTGGTCGTGGGCCGGCGCGCCTCGGCGGCGCGCTACCGGCTCGACGCCCCGGCCGACGTCGCCGCGCTGCTCGCCGACCTGGCCGAGTCGATGGCCCTGGAGGCCGGCCGATGACGGCCGCCGCCCTCGTCTCGGACGTGGTCGCGCGCCTCGGCGACACGCGGCTCGTCGTCGTCGCCAACCGCGAACCGTACGTGCATGTGAAGCACGTCCGCCAGCCCGGCCTCGTCGGGCGGATGGTGGGCCGCAAAGCCACGACACGGTTCTCCTGGATGCAGCCGGCGAGCGGCCTCGTCACCGCGCTCGATCCGGTGATGCGCGCCTGCGGCGGCACGTGGGTGGCGCACGGCAGCGGCTCGGGCGACCGTGCCACGTCGGACGCCGCCGGCCGCGTCGCCGTGCCACCCGACGAGCCGTCGTACACGCTGCGGCGCGTGTGGCTGACCGATCGCGAGGAAGAGGGCTACTACTACGGCCTCGCCAACAGCGCCCTGTGGCCGCTCTGTCACATCGCCTACGCGCGCCCGGTCTTCGACGAACACGACTGGCGCGAGTACGTGGAGGTGAACCGGCGCTTCGCCGACACCGTCATCGACGAGATTGGCGACAAGCGCGCCATCGTCTTCGTGCAGGACTACCACTTCGCGCTGCTGCCGCGCATGGTGAAGGCGGCGCGTCCCGACGCCGTCGTCTGCCAGTTCTGGCACATCCCCTGGCCGAACGCCGAGGCATTCCGCATCTGCCCGTGGGGCGACGAGATCCTCGACGGTCTGCTCGGCAACGATCTGCTGGCGTTCCACATCCAGTACCACTGCAACAACTTCCTCGAAACCGTGGACCGCACGCTCGAGGCGCGTATCGACCGCGAGCACTTCGCCGTGCATCGCGGCGGCCATCGCACCTACGTCAAGCCGTTCCCGATCAGCATCGACCCGGGCCTGTGGAACTCGGTGGCCAGCGGGCGCGACTGGACGCGTGATGTCGCGGCCACGCGCAAGCGGCTGGGCGTCGGCGAGGCGAAGCTCGTCATGGGCGTGGACCGGCTCGACTACACGAAGGGTATTCCCGAACGGCTGCAGGCCTTCGAGCGCATGCTCGAACGCTGGCCCGAGTGGCGGGAGCGGGTGGTGTTCCTCCAGATCGGCGCGCCGACCCGCGACCGTATCGACCGCTACCACGCGCTCGGCGAAGAGGTGAAGGCGCAGGTCGATCGCATCAACACACGCTTCGGCACGAAGGCGTGGACACCGGTGCTGTTCCGACACGAGCACCATTCGCCCGAGGAGGTCGGCGCCATCTACCGCGCCGCCGATGTCTGCGTGGTGTCGTCGCTGCACGACGGCATGAACCTCGTGGCCAAGGAGTTCATCGCCGCGCGCACCGACGAACTGGGCGTGCTCGTGCTCTCGCAGTTCACCGGCGCCGCCCGCGCCCTGGCCGACGTCGTTCCGGTGAATCCGTTTGCGCCCGACGAGTTCGCGGCGGCCATCGACGACTCCCTGCGGCTGGCGCCGGACGAACAGCGGCGCCGGATGCGCAACCTGCGGGCGGAGGTGCTCTCGCACACCGTCTACGACTGGGCCGGCACGCTGCTCTCGGAAGCCTGCCGACTCGCCGACGTGCGCCGGTGATGGCTCCGACCGAGCTCGCGCACGGCGCCATCGGCAACGGCAGCGTCCTCGCGCTCGTCGGGCCCGACACGAGCATCGACTGGCTGTGCCTGCCCAGGTTCGACAGCCCGTCGGTGTTCGCGCGGCTGCTCGACGAGGCGCAGGGCGGGCGATTCCAGTTCCTGCCGGAACAGGGCACGGTCGGCCCGATGGCCTACCTGCGCAACACGAATATCCTGCGCACCGAGATCCGCACGGCCGAAGGACACTGCGAGCTCATCGACTTCGCGCCGCGCATCCCCGCCGGTCTCGGCGTGAATGCGCCCGTCGAGATCCACCGTCTCATCCGCCCGCTCGAGGGCGCGCCGCGGCTCAAGGCCGTGTTCGATCCCCGGCCCGACTACGCGCGCGCGACGGTGGACCTCGCGGTGACCTCCGAAGGCCTCGAGGTGCTCGGCGGCCCGCAGCGCCTCTTCCTGCACTCGAACGTGCCGGCGACGACGATCGCCGACGGCCGCCCGTTCCGCGTCGATCGTCCCTGCTACTTCGCGCTGAGCGCCGGCCGGCCGCCCGACGTCCACGACACCCCGTCGGTGGAACGGGCGCTCGAGCTCACGCGGGCCGGCTGGCGCGCCTGGTCGAAGAGCTGCGCCCTGCCGTCGTTTCGCCCCGAGGCCGTGCTGCGCTCGGCGCTGTGCCTCAAGCTGCATCAGTATCTCGACACCGGCGCCATCGTGGCGGCCGCGACCACGAGCATCCCCGAGGCGCTCGACTCCGAACGCACCTGGGATTACCGCTTCTGCTGGCTGCGCGATGCCGCCTTCGTCGTGGAAGCGTTGCGCCGGCTGTCGCACCTGAGCGAAGGCGAACGGTTCGTGGCCTTCCTGCGCGACGTCGCCGATGACGGACCGCTGCAGCCGGTCTACGGCATCGGCGGTGAGCGCGACCTGGTCGAGACGCAGCTGGGCCATCTCGCGGGCTTCGCCGGCGTCGGCCCGGTGCGCATCGGCAACGCCGCCTACGTGCAGACGCAGCACGACGTGATGGGCGAGATGATCCTCTGCCTCGACACCATCACGACCGATCCGCGCACCGGCGATCACGACCCGTTGCTCATGCCGCTCATCGAGCGCCTGGTGACCGACGCGATCGCGGCCTCGGCCGACGAAGACACGGGCCTCTGGGAGTTCCGCACGCTGCCCAACCACTACACGTTCTCGAAGGTGCTGTGCTGGGTGGCGGCGTCCCGCGGCGCGCGGCTGGCCCGGCGCCTCGGGCACACGGAGCGCGCGGCCGAGTGGACGGCGTGGGCGGCGGCCGAACGCGAGCGTGTGCTCGCCGCGGCCTACAACGCCGAGCTCGGCTACTTCACGCAGGCCCTGCACGGGGTGCATCCCGACGCCTCCAACCTGCTGCTCGCGACGCTCGGCATCGTCGAGCCGCACGACCCGCGCTTCGTCTCGACCGTGCGCGAGTACGAACGCGTGCTCACCCACCGCGGCCTGATGCAGCGCTACCGCCACGCCGATGACTTCGGCGCCACCACGAGCGCGTTCACCATCTGCTCGTTCTGGTGGGCCGAGGCGCTCGCGATGATCGGCCGCCTCGACGACGCCGTGGCACTCTTCGATCGGCTGGTCGGCCACGCCAACGCGCTCGGGCTCTTCGCGGAGGACATCGAACCCGAGACCGGACGGCAGCTCGGCAACTTCCCGCAGGCCTACACGCACGTCGGCCTCATCCACGCCGCCATCACCATCGGCGAGCTGCTCGAGGCCCGCCACGGGCACTTCCGCGCCTGGACGCCCTGGCACTGATGTCGCCCGCCCGCCTTCGCCGCTTCGCGGCTTCGGCGCGGCTTCGGCGCGGCTTCGGCGTGGCTTCGCCCGGTACGACAGAATGGGGGGCGGCCCATGCGGCGCATCCTCCACATCGACATGGACGCCTTCTATGCGTCGGTCGAGCAGCGCGACAACCTCGAGCTGCGCGGCCGCCCGGTGGCCGTGGGCGGCGCCCCCGACAAGCGCGGCGTGGTCGCGGCGGCCAGCTACGAAGCGCGTGCGTTCGGCGTGCGCTCGGCCATCCCGATGTCGCGGGCGGTGCGGCTCTGCCCGTCGCTCGTCATCGTGCGGCCGGATTTTCAGAAGTACCGGCAGATCTCCCAGCAGATCTTCGCGCTCTACCGCGAGGTGACGCCGCTCGTCGAACCGCTGTCGCTCGACGAAGCCTATCTGGACGTCACCGACAACGCCTGGCACGAGCCGCTCGGCGTGGCTGTCGCGCGCCGGCTCAAGACCGCGATCCGCGAGACCACGGGCCTCACGGCGTCGGCCGGTGTCGCCCCGAACAAGTTCCTCGCCAAGATCGCCTCGGGCTGGCAGAAGCCCGACGGCCTCACGGTGATTGCCCCGGAACGTGTCGAACGTTTCCTGCAGGAGCTGCCGGTGGACGCGCTCTGGGGCGTCGGTCCGGTCACCGCGCAGAAGCTGGCGGCGCACGGCATCACGCGGCTCGTGGACGTGCGCGCCGCGGACCTCGAGGCCCTGCGCGGCATCGTCGGCACACTCGCCGACTGGCTGAAGGATCTCGCCGAGGGCCGCGATGGCCGTCCGGTGCAGCCCGACCGGCCGTCGAAGTCGTCGGGGTCGGAATGCACCTACGAACACGACCTCACGCACATGGACGAGATCCGGCGCGAGATTGCGGAGATGGCCGGCGAATGCGCGGCGTGGCTCGAGACGCGGACGCTGTTCGCGCGCACGGTCACGATCAAGGTGCGCTACGCCGACTTCGAAACCATCACCCGCAGCCACAGCGCCGAACCAACGCGCGAGTCGGGGCCGATCACCGCCCGCGCCCTCGAGTTGCTGACGAAGACCGCTGCCGGCACCCGCGCCGTGCGCCTGCTCGGCGTGAGTGTGCACAACCTCACCGACTCGGCCACGCCGCCGCCCGTGCCAGCGGCGCGGACGCGCCGCGGCGTCGATCTGCCGCGCCTGCCCTTCGACGACGATTCGCCGGCCGGCGCCTGAGCGTCTACGGGGTGACGACGCGCACGCGCCGCAGCGTGACCTCGTCCACCGGCGCCTCACCGTTCACCGGCACCGCCTCGATCGCCTTCACGACGTCGAGCCCCGAGAGCACCTTGCCGAACACCGTGTACTTCTGATCGAGCGACTGCGCCCGCGCCGTCACGATGAAGAACGAGGTGCTGGCGGAATCGACCTCGGCCTGGCGCGCCATCGAGACGATGCCGACCTCGTGCGGCTGGTCGTTGAACTCGGCCTTCATCTGCCGGATGTGCCGCTCCTGCGCGTCGGTGAGCGGCGCCTTGCGCGTGGACATCATGCCGGTCTGCACGACGAAGCCCTTCACCACGCGATGCCAGGTGGTGCCGTCGTAGACACCGAGCGCGGCCAGCCGCAGGAAGTTGCGCACGTGCTCGGGCGCCTTGTCGGGCGTGAAGCCGATCGTGATGTCGCCGAGGGATGTTTCGAGCACCGCGGTCACCTTCGCGAGCGCCTCCACCGTCTCGGTCGAGAACGGCGGCGGCACCTCGGCCGGCTTGTCGCGGATGACGACGGCGGTGACCGCGACCGGCTCGACCGGCACGCCCTTGTCGTCCGCCGCCCCTTCGGAGATGCGCTGCGCCACGCGCAGCCCTTCGCTGACCCGGCCGAAGATCGTGTGCTGGCCGTCGAGCGACGGCTGATCGACGATGCAGATGAAGAACTGCGTGCCGCCGCTGTCGGGACGGCCCGGCACGATCACGGCGGATACGGCGCCGCGTGTGTGTTTTTCCGTGAGCCCCTCGCGCGCCACGAGGTTGAGGCCGCCGGCGCCGGCCTTCGCGCGCGTGGCCGGGTCCTTCGTGAGCGGATCGCCGCCCTGCACGATGCCCTGCCGCACGACGCGGTGAAACGTCGTGCCGGTGAGGCCGCCCTCGCGCGCCGTCTTGATGAAGAGCCCGACGTGATTCGGCGCGTGCTCGGGCAGCAGGTCGATCACGATCTCGCCGGCCGCCGTCGTCAGCACCGCCTGCTTGCCGCGCATCTCGTCGAGCGAGAGCGGCGTCGTGAAGAGCGCCGGCGCGACGGGTTTCGCGGTCGCGGGTTTCGCGGTGGCAGGCCGCGGCTTTGCGCCCTGCGCGAACGCCGGCGCCACACCCGGCATCAGGAATCCGACCATTGCGAGTAGGGCTGCCGCGCGCATCACATCCGCCTCCGCCGCCGATTGTAGCCGCGGTCCCACCAATCGTCACCGCCATTGCAGCACGGCGACGAACCGGGCTGCGAGAGCGGCCGTCTAACCCGGACGATTGCCGCCCGCTTTGGGGTGGCGCATTGCACGGCGGACGCGGTGAGGGCCGGAGGACATCGTCATGCTCGTGCCCGTGCTCATTGCCGCGATCGCCTTTGCCCCGGTGCCACTCCGCGCACCGGTCCCCGCGTTCGTCCCCGCGCCCGCGCGCCCCTCGGCGGCGCACGAGGATCCCGGCGACGCCCTCTACGGCACCTCCGCCCGGCTGCGGCCGCAGGGCGACCGCGTGGCGCACTGGCTGCGCGAAGCGCGCCGCCGCTCCCCCACCGTGCAGCGCCTCGTCGATCGCATCGAGCAGAGCGACGTCATCGTCTATCTCGACATCAGCCCCAGCCTCGCGCCGGACGTGGCGGCCTGCCTGACGTGGATGGCGGCCACACCCTCGCGGCGGATCGTGCGGGCCAGCTTCCGCATGCACCTCGGCCTGCACGACGCCATCGCGATGGTCGCGCACGAACTGCAGCACGTGGTCGAAGTCATCGAACATCCGGAGGTGCGTTCGAACGCGGCCCTGCTCGATCTCTACACCCGCATCGGTCACGCGACAGGCACCGACGGCCTGCGCTGGGACACGGCCCATGCCGTGGCCGTCGGCACGCTGGCCCGCGTCGAAGCGACGTGTGCCGTGCGGCCCACCGCGAGCCTCGAGGTCAGGAAAGGAATGTAGCGATCTGGTCGAGCGGCTTGCGGGTGATGTCGGGCACCTGCGCGCCGGCCGCGGGATAGCCAACGACCAGCAGCAGGAACGGCCGCTCGTGCGCCGGCCGGCCGAGCAGCGTCGTCAGGAATCCCATCGGACTTGGCGTGTGCGTGAGTGTCGCGAGTCCGGCGTCGTGCAGCGCCGTGATGAGGATGCCGGTGGCGAGGCCCACCGATTCGGTCGCGTAGTAGTGCTTCACGACCTCCCCGCCCGGGCCGACGCCGTGCGGCTGCACGAACACCGCGATGAGCCACGGGGCGACTTCGAGGAACGGCTTCTCCGCATCGGTGCCGAGCGGCGCGAGCGCGGTGAGCCAGGCCGCGGGCGCGCGCGCGGTGTAGAACTCGCGTTCTTCCTCTTCCGCGGCGGCACGCAGACGGCGGCGCAGATCGCCGTCGCCGCGGCCCACGGCCACGAAGTGCCACGGCTGCTGATTGGCGCCGCTCGGCGCCGAGCCGGCGGCGGCGATCGCGCGTTCGATAATCGCGCGCGGCACCGGTTCGGGCGAGAAGTCGCGCACGGTACGGCGGCGGGCCACGCGCGCCGCGAAGGCCTCGGCGCGGGCGAGCGACTCGGCCTCGGGCAGGCGTTCGAACGTCAGGGGACGCAGACGTGGCGGCATCGGCAGGCCCGGCTCATTCGCGATCGCGGCTGCGGTAGAGCTGCTTCACGGCGCGCGACAGGATCTTGCCCTGCGCCCGTTCGACGATACGGCCGCGCACGTCCTGACGGGCCTCGAGCGCCCGTGTCTCGTCCTGCAGCTTGTGGAAACTCTCGAGACGGGCGGCATCCAGCCGGCCCTCCTCCACCGCCGCGCGCACGGCACACCGCGGTTCGCTGCGATGCCGGCAGTCCGAGAAGTGGCAGCCGGGCGCCAGCGCGTCGATGTCCTCGAACGACGTCGTGGTCGTCTCGGGCGCCGTCCAGAGCTGCAGTTCGCGCATCCCCGGCGTGTCGATGAGCAGCCCGCCGCCGGGCAGCGGCACGAGCTGACGGTGCCGTGTCGTGTGACGGCCGCGCTGATCGGAGGCACGCACGGCGCCGGTCGCGAGCACCTCGCTGCCGAGGAGATGGTTGATGAGCGTGGACTTGCCCGCCCCCGAACTGCCGAGCAGCGCGCCGGTCTGTCCGGGGAGCAGCGCGTCGCGCACGCGGTCGAGACCGCGGCCATCCCGCACGCTCACCGCGTACACGTCGGCGCCTGGCGCCACTGCTTCGCATTCGGCAATCTGCGGGGCCACGTCGGCCACGAGGTCCGCCTTGCTCAGCAGCACCTGCGGGCGCGCGCCGCTGTCCTGCACGAGCACGAGGTAGCGTTCGAGACGCCGCGGGTTGTAGTCGCGGTCGAGCCCCATCACGACGAAGACCACATCGAGATTGGCCGCCACGACCTGCTGCTCGGTGAGTTCCCCGGCCGCCTTGCGCGAGAAATGCGTGCGCCGTGGCAAGATCGCTTCGATGACCGCCGTGCGCTCGCCTGGATTCCGGCGGATGGCCACCCAGTCGCCCACTGCGGCCATGGCGTGGCGTCCGGCGGCGCTGTGCAGCAGCTTGCCGGAGTGCTGGGCGCGGACGTCGCCGGCCGTCGTGTAGAGGCGCAGCAGATGGTTGTATTCGATGGCGACACGGGCCGGGGTGAGTCCCTCGGCGGCGAACGGCCGGAAGGCGGCCTCCCAGCCGGCATCCCAGCCATAGATCGTCAGGTCCACGGGCGGTGTGGACGCGTCGATGGCGTCGTCGGTCGTGGGCGGCAGCCCGGGCATCGCGGTAGTGTCCCGCGTCTGGCCGCGGCTGACAAGGGTGCCGCCGCCGGCGGCCGGAGCGTGGCGTGAGCGATCAGCTCTTCCTCTTCGAGCCACCCGAGGACGACCGCGCGCGCGAGCGCCGGCTGGCGCTCGAAGCCCTCGACGCCCGTCGCGCGCACGCCGCCACGATCGCCGAGACGCTGCCACCCGGCATCCACTTCGGCACGAGTTCGTGGACGTTTCCCGGCTGGGCCGGCCTCGTCTACCCGCCAGGCCTGACGGGCGCCGCGCTCTCGCGTGAGGGCCTGCGCCACTACGCGCGCCACCCGCTGCTCACGACCGTGGGCATCGACCGCAGCTACTACGCGCCGATCCCGATCGACGACCTGCGCCAGTACGCCAGCCAGCTCCCGCATGGCTTCCGCTGCTGCCTGAAAGCGCCCGCCTCGGTCACCTCGCGGCTGGCCCCCACGTTCGGTGCGGCCCGCGGCGCCGCGGCGGCACTCAATCCCTCGTTCCTGTCGACCGAACGCCTCATTACCGACCTGCTCGAGCCGCTCGCCGTGGCCTTCCTGCCGCACACCGGCCCGATCGTGCTCGAGTTTCCGCCGGGCGCCCGCGGCGAGTCGCAGCCGCCAGCGGCCTTTCTGGACGCGCTCGATCGGTTTCTCGAGACCCTGCCGCGCGAGTTCCAGTACGCCGTCGAGATCCGCGACAAGGCGCTGCTCACACCGGCCTATCGCGCGGTGCTGGCGCGCCACGGCGTGGCCCACACCTACAACTACTGGTCGAAGATGCCGATGCCGCTCGCGCAGGCCGCGGTCGTGCCGCCGGAGGAGCCGCCGTTCTCGATCGTGCGGCTGCTGCTGCGCCCGGGCACGTGGTACGAAGATCAGCGCGATCGCTTCACCCCCTTCAACCGGCTGGTCGAGCCCGACGAGCCGATGCGGGACGAGGTGGTGCAGCTCACGGCCCGCGCTCTCGCGAAGGGCCGGAAGGTCTACGTGCTCGTGAACAACAAGGCGGAGGGTTCGTCGCCCCTCACCGTGGAGGCGCTGGCGGCGCGCCTCGCGGGCGCGTTCGCCCCGGGATCCTGATCGCGCCTAGCGGGGCCGCGCGGCGAGCCACGCGGCGGCGGCCTGCACGAAGACGTCGCCCCACTCGTGGGCGCCGTCGAACTGGCACACGGCAAACGGCGCGCCCGCCGCTGTGAGGCGCGCGCAGTCCTCGGCGAGCTGTGACGCCGAGTACCACGGGTCGTCGTGGCCGCGGCCGATGAGCACTGGCGGCAGCGCCGCTGCGCCGGCGGCCACATCCGGCGGCAGATCGCCGCCGAGGGCAATGATGCCGGCGCACGCGGCACCGGCCGCGAGCCCGGCGCGATAGGCCTGCGCCGCCCCCTGCGAGAAGCCCACCATGACGAGCGGCGCCTGCGTGGCGTAGTCGCGGGCGATGGCCGCGCGCACTGCCGCGGCGTAGGCCAGGTTGTCGGCCACGGCGAGCGCGCGATCCTCGCGGGTCATCCACGACGCCACGACATCCTGCGCGCGAGTGTAGAAGCGATGCAGCCCCTGCACGCTCACGCGCAGCCAGGCGTGGGCCGGATCGAGGCGCGCCAGTTCGTCGAGGTGGATGGCCGCCGTCTCGGCGTAGCCGTGGAAGCCCATGAGCACGGGCCACGGCCCGGCGCCGGCCGGCGCGTCGACGAGATAGCGGCCGTGCGTCCCGGTGGCGACGGTGTGAACGGCGGGCGCGGCGCTCACTGCAGCACGTCGAACATGCGGCTGAACTTGATGACCAGGCTGCGGTCTTCCCGCAGGGGCGTCGGCCGGAGATCGTAGAGGCCGCGGGTGTCGTTGTAGACGACGAACAGCCCGGTGTTGGCATCCTGCAGCCAGCCGATGCGCAGGTTCGTCGACCACACATCGGCACGGTCGTTGTACTGCACGAGCGTCTGCACGAAGAGGCGCGACGTGAACGAGTACGACAGGCGCGTCCGCACGAGATTGGTCACGAAGTCGCCCTGCGGCAGCTTGACGTCGTTGCGGGAGTAGGCGACTTCCGAGGTGAACTGCTGACCGGCGCGCAGGCGCAGCGTCGAGTTGAGGGTGACGCGGCTGCCGGTGAAGAAGCCGCCGGCGAACACGGTGTTGGTGATGCTGGCGCGCCGGCCCTGATTGGTGTTGAGGGCGATCTGCGCTTCGGTGTTGCGGTAGGAGCCGGCCGGTACGAAGATGCCGGGATAGATCTGGAAGGGCACGCGCACGCCCTCCTGGGTCTGGTTGAAGCCGGTGTGGAACTCGCTCGAGTCCTTGAACTGCCAGTGGATGTCCCAGTGCGCGAAGCCCGTCTCCTGGAACCCGTCGGCGATCCCCCAGAAGCCGCGATAGGACATGTGGGGGCGAATCTCCTGCAGCACACGGCTCTTCGGCCGGAAGCGCGTCATGATCCGCAGGTCGGGCTTGCGGTAGCCCCAGCGGGTCAGGAAGCCCATGTCCGGTTCGAAGTCGTTGCCCACTTCCTGGTAGCCGGCATCGATATCGATCCGCTGCAGGTTGGTGCGCCAGCGCAGGTTGAACGACGTGCTGGGCCGCGGGCCGCGGTCGACGCCCTCGTCGCAGCGCGTGCGGCGCCGCGCGCAATCGGCCTCGGTGGTCGCGAGGAAGCCGGAGACGATCGTGTTCTGCCCGATGCCCCAGCGCCCGTCGAGCGCGTAGGTGCGGCCGTAGTCGTTGTCACCGGCCAGCGGCCCCGTGCCGATACGCTGCGTGACCAGGGCACCGAAGAGCGAGCGGTTCGGCAGATCGCGGCTGACCCGCGCCACCGAGAAGTTGCTGCTGGCGATGCGGTTGTCGAGGTCATTGGTCTGCATGTTGAGCAGACCGACGTTGTACTTGCCGGCCTTGCCCGACATGCGGCCCCCGGCGATGATCGGCACGGCTTCGCCGTTGGCGGCAAGACCGATCCGGCGGCTGAAGAAGAGATCGACTTCCCCCTGATTGCCCACCGAGAAGAAGCCGGCGTTCTCCAGGAAGAACGGCCGCTTCTCGGGAAAGAACAGGTTGAAGCGATCGAGGTTCACCTGCTGGTCGTCGACCTCGACCTGGGCGAAGTCGGTGTTCACGGTGGCGTCGAGCGTCATGGCCGGCGTGACGCTGTACTTCAAGTCTCCGCCGAACTCGGCCGAGTTGTCGGTGGGCGCCGGCCTCACGCCCGAGGTGATGGTCTGACCGAGCGCATACGGAATGAGCTTGAGGTTGCGGAGCGCCGGCGGCCGGATGCCGGTGATGGTGCCGGCGAGCGACGCACGAAACAGGTTGAACTGCCGGGGAATCGGCGCCCAGTAGGCGCGCTCGTTGTGGCGCCGGATGTTGCGCTGGAAGTTCACGCCCCAGGTCTGATCGGAGCCGCCAGGGAACCGCAGCGTCTTGAAGGGGATCGCGAACTCCGCCGTCCAGCCGATGTCCGACACCTTCGTCCGAACCAGCCAGGCGCCATCCCAGTTGAGGTTGAAGCCGCCGCCCGACCCCGACGCCGCCGTCTGGCCGATGCCCATGCCGCCGGCGCCCTGGCCTTCGTTCGTGACCTGCCCATCGTATTCGCCGCCCGCCGCGCTCGTGCCGAACACGAAGCCGTTCTGACGATCGCGGTAGGTGTCGAAGAAGATGCGGAAGCTGTCGACATCGTCCACCGGCGCGTCGCGTCGTGGATCGGCGTAGACGATCCCGCCCGGCTCGGCGTCGTACATCACGGCGCCGATGTAGAGCGTGTCCTTGGTGTAGATCACACGCACCTCGGTGCGTTCGCTCGCCGGCGCACCTTCGCTCGGCTGCTCCTGCGTGAAGCCCGTCATCGGCGTCGCCGCCTTCCAGGCCGGGTCGTTCAGCACGTCGCCGTCGAGCGTCGGCGCCTCGGCGGCCGCGATCGCGGTCCCCGTCGGGCGCGGCCTGAGGGCCGGCGAGCCCTGCGGCGTCTGCGCGAGGGCCGGCAGACCGACGCAGACGAGCACACTCGTGAGACACACGACGTGCACGAGACGCCGCAGGCTGGCCGCGGTCGCAAAGGGCGCAGGGTGTCGCATAGGGCGGAGTTCCGTAATATAGACGCCTTCCATGTCATCGCTTGTCATCCCGGCCGCGCTGGCCGGCACGCCCCTGCCCGGCGAATTGACCCGCGCGTCAGCACCGGCCGCCGGCGTGCTCGTGGTGTTCGCGCATGGCGCCGGCGCCGGTCAGCGATCGCCCTTCATGCGCCGTGTGGCTGAGCTGCTCGCCGCCCGGGGGCTCGACGTGCTGACGTTCGACTTCCCGTACATGGCGGCCGGGCGCAAGCTGCCGGATCGCA